>DDUE01000010.1 GCA_002344625.1 Rhodocyclaceae bacterium UBA2346
CGGCTTGATCGGAATGTAGTAGCCGTCGGCGCCGATGGGGGTGAGTGCCAGGCCGGCCTTGGTGCGGCGCTTGCGTTCCTGCGCCAGCGGCGGGCAGGCGTGCGCGTCGGTATACAACACCATGCAGTCGAGGCACAACATGCATTCGCGGTGGTCGATGCGGCCGTTGCTGTCGATCGCGTTGGAGCCGCAACCCTTGGCACAGGCATGGCAGGTTTCGCATTCCTGCTTGCGCCTGAGCCCGAACCAGCGAAAAGTCGTCGGCATCGCCAAGGCCGCCCCGAGCGGACACAGGTACTTGCAGAACGGCCGTTCGGTGAAGATCGACAGGCCGAGCAGCCCGGCCGCGAACAAGGTGTAAGGCCAGCTGCGGTTGAACAGTCCGACCAGGAAGGTGGTCTTGAACGGCTCGACCTCGGCGAGCTTCTCGGCCAGCCCCATCGAGAACACCGACACCCCGAGCAGGCCGAAGAACACCGCGTATTTGATCCATTTCAGGCGGTTGTGCAGCGCCATCGGCACCGCGAACTGAAACCGCTTGAGGCCGATCGCACCGGCGATCTTGTAGAGCAATTCGGACAAGGAGCCAAACGGACACAGCCAACCGCAGAACAGGCCGCGCCCCCACAGGAACACGGTGACGATGATGAAGATCCAGAACAGGAAGATGAACGGATCGGTCAGGAACAATTCCCATTGCCACTGGAACAGCAGCGCATGGAACCAGGTCAGCACCTGGGTGATCGAGGGTTGGGCGAGCAGGCCGAAACCGACGAAGCCGATGCTCAGCACCCAGGCGGTGTACTTGAACGCGTTCACCGGCCACTTGTTCTTGCGCGTCGAACGGCGGGTGAGCGTGTCGCGCAACGCATAGACGACCGCGACCGCGACCAGCAGCGCCGAGAACAGGCCGATCTCGACGCTGCGCATCTTCCACACCCTCACCCACGCTGCCGCGGGCTTGGTCACCTTGGGCCGTCCACCTTCCAGATAGGCGTCCGCCAGCCAGTATTCGGTGTCGAAGTTGGCGAAGCTGCGCGCGCCGGTCTCGCGATCGACGCGGTTGCCGAGAAAGGTGAGCTTCCACGGGAACGCGCCCGAAAAGGCCGGCGAGCGCACGATGAAGATCGCCGATTCGTCGAAAGCCGGCGCACCCGGCGCCTGCACGCCGTACAGGTTGAGGTAGTCGAGGTCGCGAAACGTGAAGGCGTCCTGGCCCTGGCGCACCTGGACCCGGTCGTAGATGCCGCCGCGCACGAAACCCGAACCCTTGAACGACTCGAGCCCGCCGGTGCGGATCACGAACAGCGCGTGCTCGCCTTCCTTGAGCCGCCCCATCAATGAACGCCAGCCGCTCTCGCCCAGCACCGCCCGCCCGATCTCGGGGTGGTTGAGGTCGCCGAACCACAGCTCGATGAAAGGCTCGGCGCTGCGCGCCAGCCCCACCTGCTCCGGCTTGACGGTGAGCCGCTGCACCGCACCTTCCTTGACCATCGTCGCCCAGTCGAGCGCGCGGCCGGCATCGGCGAAGCGCGCCTGCGGGCGGACCGTCGGCTCCAGAATGCCGACCTGGCGCGCCACTGCGGCACCCGACATCATCATCACCTGGTTCTGCGCGATCACGGTGACGGTGGCGCCGGAGATCGCATCCAGGCCGATGACGTCCTCGTCCGGGCGCGAACGCCCGATCTCGATGTTGTCGCCGACGAACTTGCCCAGGTACTGGTCATTGAACCCGGTCAGCGCGGATTCGGGAATGCCCAGCAACAGGATCGGCTCGGAATGCTTGAGTATCTTGACCCCGGTGAAGCGCCCCTGGGTATCCATGCCGATCAGCGTGACCACCGGCTTGCCGGAATAGGCGGGCGTATCGGTGATGTCGGTCGACAACATCACATAGCCGACCAGCTGGCGCTTGCCGTCGATTTCGGCAAAACCCTCCACGTAGCGCGGCTGCCCCTTGCGCTCGGAGAAGAACGTCGCGCCGGGCAAGACCTCGCCACAGGACACGAGCTCGCACAAGGCCGGCGCGGTGTCGATTCCGGCCGGCAGGCTGGCCTCGTAGGCCGTCTGGGCCAGCGCGGCACGCGCCACGATCAGGCTGGTCACGACCAGGAGGAGTGTACGAAAAGCGCCGCGCAAGGCGGAGACCGGCTTCATGTCCAACTCCATAAGAAAATGATTAAAAACCAGTTTAGAAACTCGCGCCCGGACTGTAATTGTCCCCGGTCAAGTGACGCGCGCGGGGTACGCTGGCCGGCGTCCCAAACGCAGCGAGGGGCTTTCGCCCCTCGCCTCGTCCCCCCTGCGAAACCGTGACTCAGGCCTCGACGATCATGCGCGAACGCATTTCCAGGTGCAGCGCATGGCAGAAGTGGGTGCAGTAGCACCAGAACACGCCCGGCTTGTCGGCGATGAAGGTGACCGAGGCGGTCTCCTGCGGATTGACGATGAAGTTGACGTTGTAGTTCGGAATCGCGAAACCGTGGGTCAGATCCTCGATCTTGTCGTGGTTGGTCAAGATCACCGTCACCTCGTCACCGACCCTGACGCGGAACTCGCGCGGATCGAACGCAGGCGCCAGCGACACGATCTTCACCGTCACCTTGTTGCCGTCGCGGAACACCCCCGCACCCTTCGGATCGGTGATCGCCAGCGGGAAGTCGGTCATCGTATAGACCTGCTTCGGCTGGAGCAGCTCACGCTTGAAGATGATGAAGTCGTGGGGTTCGGGACGCACCGGATGATCGGCCACCAGCACCATCTTCTCGCCCGAGATATCGACCAGCTGCTCGGTTTCGGCGTGCAGCGGGCCGACCGGCAGGAAGCGGTCCTTCGAGAACTTGCAGCCCACGCACAGCCACTTGCCGTCGGCGAACATGGTCTCCGACTGCGAAGCGTTGATGTGGCCCGGCTGGTAATGCACGTCGAGGCGATCGACCACGTATTGCACGCTGGTGTCGCCGGCATGGAACTTGATCGCCGCGTCCACGTTCCATTTCACGATCTGGCTGTCGAGGAACAGCGTGGTATAGGCGTTGCCACGACCATCGAAGGCCGTGTGCAGCGGCCCGAGACCGATTTCCACTTCGGCGACGATCGCCTTGTCGACATCGTCGAGCTTGCCGTCGAACCAGTCGAGAATCTTGCTCAACTCGATGACGGTCGCGGTCGGCGAAAGCTTGCCGGCGCAGATGAAGTACTTGCCATCGGGGCTCGCGTTCACCCCGTGCGGGTTCTTGGGCACGCTCACGGTTGCGGTCAGCGCGGTTTGGGGATCGGCGTTGGCCGCCCGGGTGCCGTCGACCACCGGCACGTTCGAATTGCCGTAAGTGGTATATCGGCCATCCTTGACCGCCTGCTCGATACGCGCGATGTTGAAGAACAGGCACGCATCGCGCTCGGCCGACATCATGTCTTCGTAGTGGTAGCCGCCCTCGGTGTTGTACTGGTTGGTCGCCGCGAGCTTGCCATCGAACGACGACGCGGCCAGGTCGCAGTTGCCGTCGATCAGCACCTGCCAGCGCACTTCCATCGATTCGGCATCGACGCACGAGAACAAGGTGCGGTACTTCTCGGGGCTGTCGAGATCACGCCCGTCGTTGGGCAGGGGAACGTGGAACTCCGCGCCGCAGAACACCCGCGTGGTGTAGTTGATCGCCGGATCGACCGGGTCGCGCTTGTCCGGGAAAATCCCGTGAAAACCCTGGACGTTGGGCAACTGGGTGATCTTGTCGCAAATGAAGTAGTCGAGACGGATGCGGGCGATACGGCTGTTGATCTTGTCGTTGATCCAGGCGTAGCGGCCGTCGTAGTTGCCGTCCTTGTACGATGCATGGGTATGGTGGGTGTCGCCGACGGAATACTTGAGGCGACCGTCGGGCCGGGTGCCCATGACCGCCTTCGATTCGTTGGTGATACCCCAGCCCACCAGCGCATCCGGCGCGAAGCAAGGCACCCGGTGCAGCTCCCGCCCCGAGGGCAGGCCGAGCACCCGAAAATCACCCGTGTGCCCACCGGACCACAGACCGTAGTAGGTGTCGAGTTCGCCCGGCTTCAGGTGGGCATTACTGTGCGGCTGGGCAGCCGCGACGGGGGCTGCGGGCGCAACAGCCGGTGCGGCAGCCGCCGGAGCCGCGGCGGCTGCGGGCGGTGGTGCATCCTTGTTGCACGCCGACAAGCCCACCGACAAGCCCGCACCGGCCAGGCCGGCAAACGCGGCCGTGTTGAGAAACTTGCGACGCCCTGCATCGGGAATCGCTTCCGCTTGATTCATCCTGTCTTCGTTCATGGTCTGTCGCTCCCGCTCCGAAAAATCCGTGGTTCGTCCAGGTCTCGAACCCGGTGCTCACCCCGGGTTGGCAACGATCTCGCCGACGAATCATGACGAATCGCCCTGTGACGTTTTGTCGCAGGTGAACTTTAGAAGGCCATTCAGGTGAAATCCTTGATATGGAGCAAGGAAGCTGCTCGCCATCCGGGCTTGATCACTGTCCTCGCCGCACAAGCGCCCGCCCCAGGCTGGAAACCTCGCGTCGTCCAGCCCGGTCGGGGATGCCGGAACCGATGCGCGGTGCATTGCATCCGCGGCCGATTGAATCGGAAGATCGAATGCACTCGCGCCACACGAGCGCGTGCGCGTGCGCGTTGACACCACATTATTCCGGGTTACTATCCCGCGATGCCAACGGCAAGTCGCTCTTCCCACTGCTGCTTGAAGTACTCAGTCGCGCCGCACGGCCGCTTATCCGTCGCGCAAAATGCTTTCGGAATTATTCGTTGATTTCCCTCGGTATACCTCCGGATGGCGGGGCTGTTTACGATCACGCGACCGTCGGACGTGGATACCGGTCCGTCGTGGTGATGATGCTCGTCGCGGGCAGCCTGGGCATGATGCAAGCCGGCTGCGGTGGCACGGAGCTTCACACACCTTCCCCCCGCGTGGAAGATCCGGTACTACCGGCCCGGCAAGCAGCCCATGCGACACACCCCACCCAGCCCCAGCCCGCCCCACCCGAGGCGCCATCGTCGCCTCTCCTGTTCCATCCCGGCTCCGATCCACGTATCGAACATCACGGCTTGGCGGAAAGTCGCGCCGCCACGTTGCCGGGCGCGCTCACACTCGATTTCGAAGATACGCCCCTGGCCGAAATCACGCATACCGTTCTGAGTGAAATGCTGGCGCGCGACTATGTGTTGGAAAGCGCCATACCCGGCCGAGCGACGCTGCGAACCAGCGGACCGGTCGATGGACACCAGTTGCTCGCGCTCCTCGAAAACCTGCTCGCCGCCAACGGCATGACCCTGGCCGTATCGACGCACGGAGTCGTCCATGTCGGCGTCAAGTCGCAGTGGCTCAAGGAGCGTCTCGACCATGCACTACGGCTTGGCTACAACGTGCTGGTGGTCCCACTTCGATTCATCAGCGCCGAGCAGGCCGTCGAATTGCTTGACCCGTTCACCGACGAGACTGCGATCCTGTGGGCCGACAACGCTACCAACCTGGTGATGCTTTCCGGCACCCAGGGGCAGTTGGCGGGCTGGCTGGATGTCCTCCAGACCTTCGATGTCGACTTCCTGTCCGGTATGTCGGTAGGCCTGATTCCCCTGCACCACGCCGACACCAGCGCGATCCAGGAAGAGCTTGCGCTGCTGCTCGCCAACCTGTCGGAACGAGACGGCGACGCGCAGCGGCAGTCCCTGGTCCGGATCATGCCGATCGCGCACCTCAACAGCCTGCTGGTGATCGTGCCGAGACGGCATATGCTGGGACAGGTGACGGACTGGATCGAACGGCTGGACATTTCCACGCATGCCCCTCTCGATCGCCAGTTGTTCGTCTATCCACTCCAGAATGCCAGGGCGGAGGAAGTGGCCAGCCAGTTACACGGCATTTACTCGACCGACCACGACGCCCCCGTGCGGATCGTTGCGGACAGCATCGGCAATCGCCTGGTCGTCCATACCGACTACCAGGGTTTTTCGAAGATCGCGCCGGTGCTGGCCCGACTCGATGTGATGCCACCGCAGATACTCATCGAGATCAGCATTCTGGAAGTCGCCCTGACGGGTGAGTTTCGCCACGGTGTGCACTGGGCGTTCAATCACGCAGTGGGCGGGGATCACCGGGCCGTCGCCCAGTTGCGGCCGGGTGACGGTTTCGACCCTGCGGGCGGCCCCGGCTTCTCGTACAGCATCCTGAATTCGAACGGCGATGTCCGGGCGACGCTGAACCTCCTGGCGCAACGCTCGCAGGTCAACATGCTATCGAATCCATCGGTGCTGGTGCAGAACAACCGCACTGCCTCGATGCATATCGGAGATCAGGTGGCGACGCCGACCCAGCGAACCACGACGGATCGCTACGATGAGAGCGCCGACGAGGAATCCAGGCAGGGCACGGAGCTCGTATCGTTCGAGTACCGGGACACCGGCATCAGGCTGACGGTAAAGCCATCGATCAGCGCCAGCGGACTGATAAGCATGGACCTCGATCAAGCCGTTACCGATCTCGGCCCGGCTGACAGGGTGAGCGAGAATCTCACCGCCCACGTGTTCTCGGAACGCAGGATCGTCAGCCGGCTGTTCGTCCGGTCGGGCCAGTCGGTGGTGCTTGGCGGCCTGATCAAGGAAAACAAGCTCAACGCCCGCGCTGGCGTCCCATGGCTGAGTCGCGTACCGGGCTTCGCCCCGCTGTTCAGCTATGGTGGCCGCCAGGCACAGCGGACGGAACTGCTGATTGTCGTCACACCCCGACTGGTCGCTAGCGAACCCGACTTGCGCGCTCTTCACCGCGAGCTACGCTCGCAGTTGTGGCGCTTTCGCCCAGAATAGGCAGCTGCACAGTCTCCGAGCCTGCTGAGCGGGCGCAGCCCCCTACGGGTGCTTGTGTTGCCGGCGGCGCAAACGTATCCTCGCCGCCATCGGGCCACCGCCAACCCTCCGTTTGCTGCCCGATCATGCGAGCGGGGCGAGGTAAGCGTGTCTTTGGGATGAAGCACAGCGAAATCGGATCCTGCGCCGAAAAGCCGCCGCCCAGGCGTAAACGCACCGAACACGCGGCGGCCCCGCTGACCGTCACACCCGGCGAGCGCGCCCGCCTGACCCACCTGCGCTGGCTCTCGATCGCCGCAATGGCATTCCTCACCCTGGCGGTGTTCCCATGGCTGGCGCCGTCTCACCCGCTGGAACCTTTGCTGATCATCACGCTGAGTCTGGCCGCGGCCAACCTCGCGCTGCTCGGCGCCGCCTCCGCGTGGCTTGTCCGACCGGCGGGCACGCTCGCCCAGTTGCTGCTCGATCTCTTCGCCTGGAGCGCCTTTCTGTACTTCTCCGGCGGGGTCACGAACCCCGCGATCTCGCTGCTGCTGCCGCTGGTCGCCGTCGGTGCGGCAATCCTGCCGCCCCCTCACGCCTGGGCGCTGGCGCTGGCCGCGATGCTGGCCTATTCGCTGCTGTGGCGCTTCCATTTGCCAGTGCGCCTGGTCGATGCCGACATGGCGATGCATTGGCATCTTGCCGGCATGTGGTTGAGCTTCGCACTGTCGGCCTTGACGGTGGTGTGGTTCATCGTGCGCCTGAATGCGGCACTCGCGCGGCGCGACCGCGCCCTGGCAGCGAGCAATGACGCCCGCGCCCGGGACGCCTACGTGGTCGGGCTGGGCAAACTGGCGGCGGGCGCGGCGCATCGCCTCGGCACCCCCTTGGGCACCCTGCGCATCCTGAGCGACGACCTCGTCCAGCGGCCCGGGATCGGCACCACGGTGCGCGAGGATCTCGAACTCATGCGCCACCAGATCGACCATTGCCGCGACATTCTCAATGCCCTGACCCACGAGGCGGGTCAGCAACGCGCGGAAAGCGGTGGCGCGGTCGAGGTCGCCCGCTGGCTGGAGAACGTGCTGGGCCGCTGGCGGGCGCTGCGACCAGGCGGCGCGTGCGCGCTCGAGTGTCCGCCGCAGGCCGGCGCGCGCGCCGTCGTCGCCGATGTCAGCCTCGCCGACGCCTTGCTCAACCTGCTGGACAACGCCGCCAACGCCAACGCCCGCAACGATGCAGCCGCCGCGGGGGGGAGGCT
>DDUE01000049.1:0-24379 GCA_002344625.1 Rhodocyclaceae bacterium UBA2346
CGATGCACGATGCCGGCGCGCGGCACGCCCGCAAGCGCCGGCACGTGATGCAGCAGCGCGTTCATCAGCGTGCCGCTCCAGTTGCCGCTCCCGGGATGCACCACCAGATCGGCGGGCTTGTCGATCACCAGAATGCACGCATCCTCGAACACGACCTCGAGCGGGATGTCTTCGGGCAGGCCCGCCGTTTCCGCGGCCGGCGCCGGTGGCCTGACCTGCACCGCCTCGCCACCCCATACCTTGTGCTTGGCATCGCGCGCGCCACCGTCGAGGGTGACCAGTCCGGCCTTGAGCCAGGACTGCAGGCGACTGCGCGAATGCGATGGAAGCAGGCGCGCCAGCGCCTGGTCGAGGCGAAGCCCGGCGCAGTCGGCGGGAACGGTCAGATGATCCGGGATTGCAGTGATGTCGTGTGGGCTATAATCGCCGGATTCATTCACGCGAGTGTTTTAAATGAAGAGATCGACCCTGCGAAGTGTAGCCGTAATTTGCGCACTTTTGCTCGCCGGCTGCACCTCGCTGCCGGAGACCGATGAAACCGCTGGCTGGAGTGCGCAGAAGATCTACAGCGAAGCCAAGAGCTCGATGCAGGATGGCGGCTATGACCGTGCCATTCGCCTGTACGAGCGGCTCGAGGCCCGCTACCCCTATGGACGCTACGCCCAGCAGGCACAGCTCGACATCGCCTACACCTATTACAAATCGCAAGAACCGGCGCTGGCGATTGCAGCCGCAGACCGCTTCATCCGCCTGCATCCGAATCACGAGCACGTCGATTACGCCTACTATCTGAAAGGGCTGGCGTCGTTCAACGACGACCTGGGCTTGTTCGGCGGCCTCTATGCCCAGGACCTTACCGAGCGTGACCCCAAGGGCGCCCGCGAATCGTTCGAGACCTTCCGCGAACTGGTGACCCGCTATCCGGATAGCATCTACGCCAAGGACGCCAGCCAGCGCATGCAATACCTGGTCAACTCGCTGGCCAACTATCAGGTGCACGTGTCCCGCTACTACTACAACCGCGGCGCCTATGTCGCGTCGGTCAAGCGCGCCCAGGCGGTGATCGCCGACTACCCGGGCACCCCGGCAACCGAAGAAGCGCTTTTTCTGCTGGTGAAGAGCTATGACGCCCTGGGCATGACCGGGCCGCGCGACGATGCCGACAGGGTCATGCGCCTGAACTTCCCCGAGAGCGTTTATTTTTCGGGCGGACCGCAGAACGACAAGTCATGGTGGAAATTCTGGTGACCCGCGCCCTGCTCCACCCGGCGGCAGCCAGGTGGAGAAAACGTCAGCCCCGGCCGTAGGTATCCTCGAAGCGGACGATATCGTCCTCGCCCAGATAGCTGCCCGACTGCACCTCGATCATCTCGAGCGCCACCTTGCCGGGATTCTCGAGCCGGTGCGTGGTACCCAGCGGGATATAGGTCGACTGGTTTTCGGACAACAGGAATTTCTCGTCGCCCCGGGTAACCAAGGCCGTGCCACTCACCACGATCCAGTGTTCGGCGCGATGATGATGCATCTGCAGCGATAGCGATGCGCCCGGGTTCACGACGATGCGCTTGACCTGGAAACGCTCGCCGACGTCGATCGAATCGTAGAACCCCCAGGGACGGTGAATCTTGCGGTGTGCCGCCGCGTGACTGCGGCCTTCGGCCTTCAAGCGCAAGACGATCTTCTTGACATCCTGGGTTCGATCGCGGTTTGCCACCATCACCGCGTCGGGCGTTTCGACCACGATCAGGTCATCCACGCCCAGGCACGCGACAAGCCGGTCCGAGGCATGCACGAAGGTGTTGCGCGCGTCCTCGAACATCACATCGCCACGCGCCGCGTTGCCGCTGGCATCCTTGTCGGCAAGCGTCCACAGCGCATCCCAGGCCCCCACGTCCGACCAGCCCACCGACATCGGCACCACGCACGCCGGAATGCCGAGCGCCGGGTTTCCAGCCAGCCTCTCCATGACCGCATAGTCGATCGAGTCTGACGGACTGGCGAGGAACGCTTCGCGCGCGACCCGCACGAAATCGGCGTCCTGTGTCGCCTCGGCAAATGCCAGGGCGCACTGGCCGGACATCTGCGGATTGAAGTGCTCGATCGCCGTCAGCCACACACGGGCCCGAACCATGAACAAGCCACTGTTCCAAAGGTAGTCCCCGCTGGCCACATACGCCTCGGCGGTGGCGAGGTCGGGTTTTTCGACGAACGCCAGCACCGACTTCACCCCGGCCGCCGGCTCGGCCGACGTCCTGATGTAGCCATAACCGGTCTCAGCCCGCTCGGGCACGATGCCGAAGGTCACCATCGCCCCCTCGAGCGCAGCGCCCATGCCGGCCGCGATCGCGGCATGAAAACTCGCCAGGTCCCGGATGACATGGTCGGCCGGCATCACCAGCAACACCGCGTCGGCGGCTTCCGAGCAGGCCTGCAGCGCCGCAAGGGTGAGCGCCGGCGCGGTATTCCGCCCGGCCGGCTCCAGAACGATGTGGCGGGTCGGGTATCCCGCCGAACGCATCTGCTCGGCGGTGATGAAGCGATATTCCTCGTTGCACACGACGATGGGCTGATCCGCCACCGCCACGGGGCCGGCAAAGCCCTCGAGCCGGCGTGCAGTCGCCTGCAACATGGTGTCATTCCCGGCGAGCGGCAGGAGCTGCTTGGGATACTGCTCGCGCGAAAGCGGCCATAGCCGGGTACCGGAACCGCCGGACAGGATCACGGGTTGAAGTTTCATCACTGGGTCTGGGTCTCGAGCCTATCGGAATGCCGATTGTCTCAAAAACAATCCGCGCCCGATACCCGCGCAGAGCCGTTCACAGGCGAAATATCGTGCACCGCACAAATCGTTCGAGCACCACCCCCGCTGCCCACTAAAGGGGCGCGGCGGCGCCATGCAGGTGTGCCAGCACCTCCATGAAGCGGCGCGCGATCCGTCCCGGCCCCGGTGTCCGCGCCACCGATGCCACCCATTCGCAGCGATACCGCAGGTTTTCGGACGGCAGGCACACCAGTTGTCCCTGCTGCTCGAACGAGCACGCATAGTGCTCGGGCAGAAAACCAATGTAGCGGCCCGAGCGAATCAGGAGCACGCTGGCCTCCTGATCGAAGACGCGTGCCGCCGGATGCAGGCCGAGGCGCCAGAAATGTTCCATGTTCGGCGAGTGATAACCGAGTCCGACGAAATCGGCGTGGCGCAACAAGTCGTCATCAGCATACCCATGCCGGGCCAGCGGATGCGACGGCGCAGCGTACAAGCGCATCGGCTCGTCGAACAAGGGCACCGAAACCAAGCTGTCGGTCGCACGATGGACCGGGTGGATCCCGACATGGAAACGCCCATCGAGCAAGCCCTTGTCGATCTCCGCCGTACCGGCGACGTGTACGTCGAACCCGACGTCCGGAGCCTCGTCGCCCAGCCGGGCAATACATTCGGCCAGCCGGCAGGCCGGATTGGTGACGAACTTGTCGAACACCACGATCAGCAATTCGCCCCGCATGCCGGACTGCAGACGCGCGACCTCGCCACGAAAGTGCTCGACCTGGGCAAGCAGACGCCGCGCCGCCTCCAGGACTTGCGCCCCTTCCTCGGTCAGCGCGAAGCCGGCACGGCCGCGCTCGCACAGGCGCATGCCGAGGCGCGCCTCGAGATCCTTGAGATGACGACTGATCACCGAACGACTGATGTTCAAGCGCAACTCGGCAGCCGTCAGTCCGCCCGACTCGGCGATCGCCATGAAGATCCGCAGCAGGCGCAGATCGGCTTCGGCCAGGTTTTGCAACAAAGCGCGTGTTTTCATTCGACTCAGTTTCATAAAATCGAAACTTTAATGACGTAACAAGCTGTTTTATACACCCAAGTGCCGGCCTATGATCATGCCTCCTCGACAAGGAGCCTCACTCATGAGCAAGGATCAAGCGTACTGGCTGCCATTCACCGCCAACCGGGCATTCTGGCAGGCGCCGCGGGTCATCAAGGCGGCGCGCGGCCACTACTACACGACCGATGACGGACGCCAGTTGCTCGATGGTTTCTCCGGGCTGTGGACGTCGGGGCTCGGCCACTGCCATCCCAAGATCGTTGCGGCCGTGCAAGAGCAGGTCGCGACGCTCGACTACAGCATGGGTTTCCAGGTCACCAACGACAAGGCCATCGCGCTGGCCGACGAAGTCGCCGCGATGGCGCCGGCGGGCATGAACCGGGTGTTCTTCACCAACTCGGGCTCGGAATCGGCCGACACGGCACTCAAGATCGCGCTCGCCTATCACCGTGCCCGCGGCGAGAGCCAGCGCACCCGGCTGATCGGGCGCGAGCGCGGCTATCACGGGGTGAACTTCGGAGGCATGTCGGTCGGCGGCATCCCGGGCAATCGCAAGGTGTTCAGCGCCGCCCTTCTGCCCGGTGTGGATCACATCCGGCACACCCACAGCCTCTCCGACATGGCGTTCTCGCGGGGCCAGCCCGGGTGGGGCGCGCATCTGGCCGACGACCTCGAACGGCTCACGCTGCTACATGACGCCTCGAACATCGCCGCGCTGATCGTGGAGCCGGTCGCAGGCTCCACCGGCATCCTGGTTCCGCCGATCGGTTACCTCCAGCGTCTGCGCGAAATCTGCGACAAGCACGGCATCTTGCTGATCTTCGACGAGGTAATCACCGCATTCGGCCGTGTCGGCGCACCGTTTGCCGCCGAACGTTTCGGCGTCGTTCCGGACATGATCACCACCGCCAAGGGGCTGACCAACGGCGTCATTCCAATGGGCGCAGTCATCGTGAGCGACAAGGTCCATGCCGCGCTGATGCAGGGGCCGGGCCAGATGATCGAGCTCTTTCACGGCTACACCTATTCGGGTCATCCGGTCGCCGCTGCGGCGGGTCTGGCGACGCTCGCGGTGTATCGCGAAGAAGACAGCTTTGCCCGCGCGCGCGCGATCGAACCCCTGTTCGAAGAGCTCATCCACAGCTTCGACAGTGCCCCCCACGTGGTGGACGTGCGCAACTTCGGCTTGATGGGCGGCATCGAGCTCTCGGCACGCGACGGTGCCCCCGGTGCACGCGGCTTCGAAGTGTTCCTGAAATGCTTCGAAGCAGGGGTGGTCGTGCGCAATAGCGGCGACATCGTGCAGTTTTCACCCTTTCTCGACTCGACCCCGGACGAACTGGGGCGGATCTTCGACTGCGTGCGCCAGGCCCTCGCCAGCCTCGCGTGAATGCCTCAACCCTCCCCGGACCAAGAGCACACCCCATGCAAACACTCGGACACTTCATCGCCGGACACGCAGTTGCCGACGAAAACCGCGCCCAACCGGTCTTCAACCCGGCGCTCGGCGAACCCGTACGCAAGGTCGCGATGGCATCGCGCACGACCGTCGAACAGGCCATCACCGCTGCCGCAGACGCTTTTCCGGCATGGCGCAGAACGCCCCCGCTCAAGCGTGCGCGCATCCTCTTCAAGTACAAGGAATTGCTCGAGCGTCATGCCGATAGAATCGTCGCCCGGATCGTCGAGGAGCATGGCAAGGTCTGGGAAGATGCGCATGGCGAACTCGCACGCGGCATCGAGGTGGTCGAGTATGCCTGCGGCGCGCCCGAGCTCCTCAAGGGCGAGCATAGCCGTGACGTCGGTCCCGACGTCGACTCGTGGTCGGAGTTTCCGCCCTTGGGGGTGGTGGTCGGCATCACGCCCTTCAACTTTCCGTCCATGGTCCCGATGTGGATGTTTCCGATGGCGATCGCATGCGGCAACACGTTCGTGCTGAAACCGTCCGAAAAAGACCCCTCCGCCCCGCTGCTGCTGGCCGAACTGCTGACCGAGGCCGGATTGCCCGCCGGAGTGTTCAACGTGGTGAACGGCGACAAGGAGGCGGTCGATACCCTGCTTACCGACCCGCGGGTGGCCGCGGTGAGCTTTGTCGGCTCGACCCCGATCGCCGAGTACATCTACGCGACCGGCACCGCGCATGGCAAGCGCGTGCAGGCGCTCGGGGGGGCCAAGAATCACGCGGTAGTCATGGCCGACGCCGATCTCGACAATGCGGTCAACGCGATCATGGGGGCGGCCTACGGTTCATGTGGCGAGCGCTGCATGGCAATCTCGGTCGTCGTGGCGGTAGGTGATGCGACTGCCGACGAACTGGTCGCCCGCCTCGCGCCCAAGGTTGCGGCACTGCGCATCGGCAATGGCGCCGAGCGCGGGCTGGACATGGGACCGCTGATCACCGGTGCGCATCGCGACAAGGTGAAGCACTACATCGACCTGGGCATCGACGAGGGGGCGAAACTGGTCGTCGACGGGCGCACCCTGACCGTACCCGGCCATGAAAAGGGATTCTTCCTCGGCGGCACGCTGTTCGACCATGTCGAACCATCGATGCGGGTCTACCGGGAGGAAATCTTCGGCCCGGTGCTGTGTGTGATGCGCGTTGCGAACCTGGCCGAGGCGATCGACCTGATCGATGCGCATGAGTTCGGCAACGGCACCTGCGTGTTCACCCGTGACGGTGCCGTGGCACGCCATTTCACCGACACCGTGCGGGTCGGCATGGTCGGCGTGAATGTGCCGCTACCGGTACCGGTCGCCTGCCAGAGCTTCGGCGGCTGGAAGCGTTCGCTCTTCGGCGATCTGTATGCGTACGGCCCCGACTCGGTGCGTTTCTACACCCGGCGCAAAACCCTCACGCAGCGCTGGGCCGTGCAAGGCATCGAGAAAGCGCAGTTCGCCTTCCCGAGCAACGGCTGATGCGCAAGCAACCTTCGGGTCACTTCATGAACCTGCCGGCGCGCGCGCCCGCGGCGTGGTGCGATGCACCCGGGTGGCGCGCTTGGCGCGGCCCGCATCGGCCTTCTGGCCCTGCGGCTTCGGCAGGCCGGCAATGACGCAGACCTCCGCCTCGGGCACATCCATCCACATGCCGCGCTTGAGCTTCGAAGGCAACAGCACCGGGCCGTAGCGAACCCGCATCAAGCGGCTGACCGTCAGGCCGACCGCTTCGAACATGCGCCGGACTTCGCGGTTGCGCCCTTCGGACAGCGTGACCTTGTACCAGTGATTGGCGCCTTCCCCGCCCTGATCGGACAGGGTGGTAAAGCGCGCCGGCCCGTCTTCGAGCTCGATGCCGGTCTTGAGCGACTCGATCTGCTCCGACGTCAACTCACCCAGCAGTCTCACCGCATATTCGCGCTCGAGTTCATACCGCGGGTGCATCAGCTTGTTGGCAAGCGTGCCATCGTTGGTGAAAAGCAGCAGCCCGGACGTGTTGAAATCGAGCCGTCCGACCGCGATCCAGCGTCCCTTGTTGAGCACCGGCAGACGCTCGAAAACCGACGGACGACCTTCCGGGTCGTCCCGGGTCACGATTTCGCCTTCCGGTTTGTGGTAGATCAGGAGACGCGGCGTGCGCGCCGAGAATTTCAGTGGCAGCAGCTTGCCGTTGTACTTGACCCGATCGCCCGGCCCGATCTTCTGTCCGAGCGCCGCCGGCAAGCCGTTCACCGAAATACGCCCGGCCATCACCCACTCCTCGATCTCGCGCCGAGAGCCGATGCCCAGCTGGGCCAGCACTTTCTGCAGACGCTCGGGTTCGGCGAAAGTCGCCTCCTTGGGTTTGTCGGACTGCGCAAAGCCGGGGCGCGGGCGCCTTACCGCACGCCCTTCGACGATACCCAGCGCGGACTGATGCGCGTTCGGCCGCATCGCGGGATTACCACGCGGCTCGGCTACATTGCCGTCAACTGTCTTCTTCAGCGGTGGGCGCATCGGGCGCCGAGATTTCTTTGGTGTCGACAAGGTCCATGATCCTTTCGATTTCGGTCAGTGCGGGCAGTTCGGTCAGCGTGCGCAACCCGAGGTCGTCGAGAAAACGCTTGGTGGTTGCAAACAGCGCCGGCCTGCCCGGTGTATCGCGGTGGCCGACGGTGTCGATCCAGCCGCGCGATTCGAGCGTCTTGATTACGTTCGGCGAAACCGCCACGCCACGAATATCCTCGATGTCGCCCCGGGTGACCGGCTGGCGATAGGCGACGATCGCGAGCGTCTCTATCACCGCGCGCGAATACTTCGGCGGCCGCTCTTCCTTGAGGCGCTCCAAGTAAGGCTGGTATTCGGTCCGCGTCTGAAAGCGCCAACCCGAAGCCAGCTGCACCAGCTCGACGCCGCGCCCGCCCCATTCGCCACGCAGCTCGTCGAGCAGCAAACGCACGAACTCCGCGCCAGGATCCTCGTCGAAGAGCTGGCGCAAACGGACAATGGTCAACGGCGACGGCGCCGCCAGGAGCACGGTTTCGAGTACTCGCTTGTATTCTTCAGGCGTCGTCGGCTGCATCCGCCAGTTTCACATAAATGGGCGCAAAGGCTTCGTTCTGCGCCACCTGGACCAGCCGCTCCTTCACCAGTTCGAGCACGGCGAGAAAACTCACCACCATGCCGGCAGGCCCCAGCTTCGGCTCGAACAGCGCGTCGAACGCAACGAACACGCCACCTTCCAGTTTGCGCAGAATTGCGATCATGTGCTCGCGAACCGAGAGTTCCTCGCGGTCAACGCGGTGATGCTGCGTCAGGCGCGCTTTCTTCATGATCGACAGCCAGGCGAGCTGCAGATCGTGCAGGTTGAGCTCCGGCAAACGCTCAACCAGCTTTTCGGCAACGAACACACTCACCCACTCAAAATCCCGTTCGGCGCGGGGCAACACATCGAGGCGAGCCCCCGCCATCTTCATTTGCTCGTATTCGACCAAGCGTCGCACAAGCTCGGCTCGCGGATCGAGTTGCTCATCGTCGTCTTGCCGTGGCGGGCGCGGCAACAGCATGCGCGACTTTATCTCGAGAAGCACCGCCGCCATGAGGAGATAATCCGCAGCGAGTTCCAGATTGTGCCGCCGCATTGCCTCGACATACACCAGATACTGGCTGGTCAACGGCGCCATCGGAATATCGAGGATGTCGATATTCGATTTTCTGATCAGGTACAAGAGCAGGTCGAGCGGCCCTTCGAAAGCTTCGAGAATGATCTCGAGCGCATCGGGCGGAATATAGAGATCCTTGGGCAGTTCGAGCAGCGGCTGACCATACAAGCGCACGACTGCCGCCTCTTGCTCCGGAGACTCGACTGGGCTCAGATCAAGAAGTTGCGCCATTGTATCCCGAAACCTCGAATCCCACACACGTCATGCACTGGACGGGCCCATGAGCACGCCTACACTCCGCATGATCGCCCGGGCACGCCTGCAGGCTACCCCGGACCATCGGCCATGCCGTTGCGCACCAGCGACGGATCATCGACATGGGGTCAGGCGCACGCCTGAGAAAACACGTTCTGGACACATGATGACGAGGACTCAGAAACTGAAGATCGCAGCGAGAAAGAGGCGGAACGCTGCAATCAACGGCCACAGGATCGCACCGAGAACGCCGGTGAACAACATCAGCAGCAAGACCGGGAATCCATACGGTTCGAGCCGGGCGAACCGCCATGCCAAGCGATGCGGCAACAAGCTGACCGCAATCCGGCCGCCATCGAGCGGCGGAATCGGCAACAGATTGAGCACCATGAGGACCGCGTTGATCTGCATGCCGGCGTCGCTCATCTTCATCAGCGGAATCGTGTAGTCGGACGGCGGCAGCACCGTGGCCAGCTTGAACAAGAACGCCCAACCGATGGCCATCAGCAGATTCACGAACGGTCCGGCCGCGGCGACCCACAGCATGTCGGCCTTGGGCTGGCGCAGGCGGCTGAAATCGACCGGCACCGGCTTGGCCCATCCGAACAGGATCCCGGAGCCGCCGAAAAGCGAGCTCAGTGCCAGAATGCCAGCAGGCACGAGCAAGGTGCCCACCGGGTCGATATGCTTGATCGGGTTGAGCGTGATGCGCCCGGCCAGATGCGCGGTGGGATCGCCAAAGTGCCGTGCGACATAGCCATGCGCCGCCTCGTGCAAGGTGATCGCGAGCAGCACCGGGATGGCCCAGATCGCAAGAGTCGGTATCAGTGAATCCATTCAGACATGGCGCAAAGCGCGAAAGTGTATCAGACGAGCATGGTGGGCATGGGTTTTTGCCACCACGCCCGCACCTCCCGAACCGGCACCGATCCGGCCGATCAATCTTCCGCCAGCCCGAACGGTGCGAGATCGCCACAGCCGGCGCGCACCAGCACCGGGCTACCGGAAGTCAGATCGATCACGGTGGTCGCATCCTGCCCGCAGACGCCGGCTTCGATGACCAAGTCGACGTGCTTGCCCAGGCGGTCGCGAATCTCCTCGGGATCGGACATCGGCAGCGTATCGTCGGGCAGGATCAAGGTCGAGGTCAGGATCGGTTCGTTCAGTTGGTCGAGCAAGGCCGAAACGACCGGATGGGCCGGGACGCGCAGCCCTATGGTCTTGCGTTTGGGGTGCAACAGGCGCCGTGGCAGTTCCTTGGTCCCTTCGAGAATGAAGGTATAAGGCCCGGGCGTAGTCGCCTTGAGCAACCGGAACTGACTGTTGTCGACCCGCGCATAGGTTGCGATCTCGGACAGGTCGCGGCACATGAGCGTGAAATGATGGCGATCGTCTACCCCGCGGATGCGCCTGATGCGCTCGAGCAGGCTGGCGTCACCGAGGGGTCCGCCTAGGGCGTAGGCCGAATCGGTGGGGAAAGCGACCAGACCACCGGCACGCATGATCTCCGCCGCCTGGCGAATCAGGCGGGACTGCGGCTGTTCGGGATGAACTGAAAAGAACTGGGACATGGTGCCTGCCAACCCCAAAGCGCGTTATCGTAACAGCCCCGCCCACACCGGTGCGAGATCCGGCGGCAAGGGCGCGCAACGGCCCAGATCGACCGGGCTCTCGTGCTCGCCATGAAAATCGGACGCCCGCGAAGCCAGCAGGCCGCGCCTGCGCGCGAGCGTGGCGAAGCGGGCAACCTCGTCGTCGCCGTGCGCACCCGAAACCACCTCCACCGCTTCGCCGCCGGAAGCGACGAATTGATCGAACAGCAACTCGAGCTCGGCGTTCGAAAACCGGTAGCGGGCCGGATGCGCAACGACGGCAATCCCGCCCGCGCCTCGTATCCAGCCAACCGCCTCGTCGAGCGAGGCCCACACATGCTCGACGAAACCGGGTTTGCCCTTGGCGAGGTAGTGGCGAAAAACGGTGTTCACATCGGGCATCAGGCCGATCGAAACCAGATGGCGGGCAAAATGGGCGCGGCTGACGAGTTCGGGGTTGCGCGCGAAGCGCCGCGCGCCTTCTAGCGCACCGTGAATGCCGACGGACGCAAGGGCCTCGGACATGCGCCGGGCGCGCTCGTCGCGCCCCTGCCTGACCTTGCTCAGGCCGGCCAGCAGGACCGGATCGCGGTGATCCACCCCCAGGCCCACGATGTGCACGGTCTCGCCCTTGAACGACACCGAAATCTCGACGCCGTTGACCAGCCTCAGCCCCTCGACCGCGGCCACCGCACGCGCCTCGTCGATCCCCGAAACCTCGTCGTGGTCGGTGAGCGCAAGCACCTCCACGCCGTTGCGGGCGGCCCGCCGCACGACATCGCCCGGCGCCAGCCAACCGTCGGACACGGTGGAATGGCAATGCAGATCCACATTCATCGCACGTACTGCATCGGCATCAGACATCGGGCAGGCACTCCAGCATGAAATCCTCGATCACCGCGGCGACTCGCTCGGGTTGATCATGATGAAGATTATGGCCGCTTTCGGCGATCGCCACCTCACGGAAATGGGCGAAACACGCCGTCGCCGCAGCGTAGACCTCGTCCGGCACGCCCAGTTTGCGGCGCCAGACCGGATCCGCCTGGACGATCCAGCAGACCCGGGCCTTGGCGCGGCGCCAGCAATGCTCGGCCTCGGCCCGGCGATACAGGACCGGATTGACATGCCGATGCGCATCATCGATCGAAACGCGTACCCCGCCCTGGTCATCGGAACGTGTGAGCCGGGTCGCGAGAAACCTCGCCTTGTCGGGCGCCAGGCGCGGATTGTCGCGCATCAGGCGCGCAGCGAAGGCGTCGGTATCCACGTACGCGCGGAAACCATCGGGCTGCGCGAGCTGGTTCAGCCACTTCTCGAGTCTGCCCGGAGCATCCTGAGGTTGGCGATCGGGCAAACCGAAGGCATCCAGCGCAACCACCGCCGCAACCCGGGCCGGCCGCACGCCGGCATACGTGCATGCGATGTTGCCGCCCATGCTGTGACCGACCAGACGCACCGGCTCGGACGGCGAGAAGTGTGTCAGCAACGCGTCCAGGTCGCCGAGGTAATCCGGAAACCAGAACGCATCGGCGCCGCTCCGCGACAAGCCGAAACCACGCCAGTCGGGCGCGAGCACGTGCCAGTCGTGGCGCAAGGCGTCGACCAGAAACTGAAAGGTCGCGGACGCGTCGCCCCAGCCGTGCAGCAAGTGCAGTTGGGGCCGCCCCGGCGTGCCCCACTCGCGCACATGACACTGCAATCCACGAATCTCGACGAACCGGCTATTGGATGGCTTCATCGTTGCAGAATAACAAACGCCCGGCCCGGCCGCACGGTATCGGCGCGCCCGCTCAGAGCTTGAAGCGGGCGACGACCTCGTCGAGATGCCCGGAGCGCTGCTTGAGGACCTTGAGCGCGATCACGGTTGCCTGCACCGATTCGTTGGTCGACTGGGTCTTGATGTTCATGCGCTCCGCCGACTTGGCGATTTCGGTGACCGCGGTGGATTGTTCGCGCGTCGAATCGGCGATCTGCGTGACGGCCGCCACCACCTTTTGCATCTGGTCGCTGATGTTGCTCACCTCTGCGGCCACCGCTTCGGTCTGATCGACGCTGCGCCTGACCACCGCGCCGGTTCTTTCGAGGCCCGAGCGGGCCGACACGGTATCGCTGCGAACCGCATCGGTAATCTTGGCAATCTCCACGGTCGCGCTGCTGCTGCGCTCCGCGAGCTTGCGCACTTCGTCGGCCACGACCGCGAAGCCCCTGCCCTGCTCGCCAGCACGGGCGGCTTCGATGGCGGCATTCAAGGCCAGGAGATTGGTCTGATCGGCAATGTCGCGAATCACGCCGACGATCTTGTCGATCTCGCCCGACCGGTGCGCAAGCTCGTCCATGGTGCCGCCCATGAGGTCTACCGACGACTGCAGGTTTCCGACCTCGTGGGTCACGCTGCCCATCGAGCGCACGCTGCGCTCCGACGCGGCACCGGTCTCCTCGGCCGTCTCGCGCGCGTCGTTGCTGTTGGCCGCGATGTGGCTGATGCTCACGGTGATCTCTTCGATCGTCGCCGCATTGCCCTCGACGATCCCGGCCATCTCGTTCGAATCCGCGCTGATCTGTTCCGCGTTGCGTTGCAGGTCGCTGACCCTGCCGCCGACCTCGGTGGCGACATTGCGCATTTCCTCGATCAGGTCGCGCAACCGGTCGCGGGTGCTGCCGAGCATGCCAAGCGCACTCTCTGCCGGCGCCACCGGTATCACGACCGCGAGATCTCCCGCGGAGATTCCGTTCAGGACGCGCTCGATCTCGCTGGCGGGGCCACCGAGGGCAGCCCGCACCTGCCGTCGCCCGAGCCAGACCAGCAGCGCGAACAGGGCGACCGCAATCACCAGCGACGCGACGAACGCGTATTTCGCCGCTGCCAGGCTGGCCGTCGATTCCGCAACCGCGGTGCCGGTGCGGGTCTCCATGAGCACGAAGAACTCGTCCAGCGGCTTCATGATCTCGGCCTTATGGACGTGATATTGCTTGCCGTGCACGAGCTCCCGCGCAAGCGCCGGGTCGGGCTCGCGCCGGATCGTGTAGTTGCCCTGGGCGTCCTGGAAGATCCCCTTGACCGCATTCATGGCCTTGACTTCGAGCTTGACCAGCCCGTCCGAGTTGGCCTGCGCCTGCGCGAGCTTCGCGAACTCGGCCTCGGTGAAACCCGCCGCGCGCATCAGATCCTGCAACGGAATCGCCTGGTCACTGTCAGGGCGCGGCCTCGCGTTGCCACCGGCGACGAAATCCCAATAGATCCGATGGTAGGCCTCGGGGCGCGCCCGCTTGCCGTTGCGGATGTCGAGGATCGCGAGGTATTGCTCCTCGTAGCGGGCGTCCCCCGTGACCACGTAGGTCCGGCCCAGGCGGGTGAGGTCGTCTGAACTCTGCCTCAGCTCGCTCGCCAGCCGGTACGACTCGATCTGTCGTTCGTTGGCAGCCGACAAGTGCGCGCTTGCCGAATTGAACACGAAAAAGGCGTAGGCGACGCCCGCCAGCGTGAGGGCGAGCAGGCCCACGACCACGCTGCTCAAGCTTCTACTCGATAGCTTCTGCATGGAACGATCTCCAAGGGTGTCTTTTCGTTCTGGTCTCTTGGATTACGGCATCGGCGGCGCAATCCTGAGCGAAATCGGGCCATTCCTCCTGAAGCATCCGCTTGCGACCGTCCGGCAGACCCGACAAGACCAAGGCATCGGCGGCACGGTCGCAATGAACCGTCCCCGGATGCGAGCCGCTGCGCTCGAACTCAAGTTGCTTGAGGATGTGCCGAACCGGGCTCACGGAAGTGTTCCAAGGCTGAGGGTCGGATTTTCGCATGCCGGACGGCGCCATCCCCTTGTACGAGCGCCTGGACCGAGTGCACCGACTCGAACGCGATAAGCAGATTCATTGCCCAGCGTCAATATCCGAAACGAAAAACAAGCGTCAAATGACACATGCCGTAGTGCATGCATGCCCGAATGGTTCGGGCCGGAGATCGAAATGCTCACGATCCAGGACTGTATAGAACTATCCGATTTGACCGAGGACGAACTGCTCGCGATTGCCGAACATGAACACATTCCCGAGATGCTGGCTGTCGAGATGGGCGCCTACATGGTTCAAACCGCCGAAGGCGAGAAGCGCATCAAACGCATGCTCGCCGACGACATCGCCATGGCGCGCGAGCACGGCAACCTCAAACATGCGGCCAAGCTCAAGCTGGTGCTGAAGCATTATCTCGAGCACCACTGCGGCAAGGCCTAGATCCGCGCCGGCACCGGCCGGGCAAGCTGGCGCGCGCGGCGCCGAATCAGCGATTGCACTTGCGACCCGGCTGATGCTATCTTCCGTCGGTCGCGCGGGAGAGAACTCCCCTATCGGAGTCGCCGAAGGCGTAACCCCCGGAATCGCTCAGGCAAAAGGACCGCGCACGAATCGAAATTCTGGAGAGTGATACACGCGACGGCCGGTTTTTCGCGTGCATCCACCGAAGGGGCACCCGGCGGCGACCAGCAATGGATTGCGCGGAATCTCTCAGGTAAAAGGACAGATGGGGCAATCCCGGCTTCTGGGCCGGGCTTGCCCCTTTTTGTTGCCCGTGACGATCGCCCGAATGTTGTCCGCCTACCGGAGAAACCGATGACCGCAACCACCCAGCCCGCCCTGCGCACCCCCCTCTACCCCAATCACGTCGCCGCCGGCGCGCGCCTGGTCGATTTCGCCGGCTGGGAAATGCCGGTCAACTACGGCTCGCAGATAGAGGAACATCATGCCGTGCGCCGCGATGCGGGCATGTTCGATGTCTCGCACATGTTGTCGGTCGACCTCTCGGGCGCGGGCGCGACGGCATTTCTGCGCGGCCTGCTCGCCAACGATGTCGCCAAGCTGCGCGAACCCGGCAAGGCGCTCTACAGCTGCATGCTGAACGAACGCGGCGGTGTGATCGACGACCTCATCGTCTATCGCTTTTCCGATGCCGATTACCGTCTGGTGGTCAATGCGGGAACCGCCGACAACGACATCGCCTGGATGCGCAACAACATCGCGCGCACCGGCGCCAACCTGAGCCTGGTGCCACGGCGCGACCTCGCCATGATCGCGGTACAAGGCCCCAACGCGATCGACAAGGCCGCACGGGCGATCCCCGAGATCGGCGCCGCGCACGCGTTGCCCGGAGTGTTCCAGGCTGCGCGGATCGGCGAACTGCTGGTTGCCCATACCGGCTACACCGGCGAAGACGGCCTCGAGATCGCACTGCCCGCCAGCCGAGCGGGTGCGGCCTGGGAAGCCCTGACCGCCGCGGGCGTGAAACCCTGCGGCCTCGGCGCGCGCGACACCCTGCGCCTCGAGGCGGGCATGAATCTGTACGGGCAGGACATGGACGAAGACACTTCGCCCCTCGACGCCGGCCTGGCCTGGACCATCGATCTCAAGGACGGGAACCGCGACTTCGTCGGCAAGACCGCGCTGGCGGCCCAAACCGACCGGCGCAAGCTGCTCGGCCTGGTCCTCGAGGGCAAGGGCGTGCTGCGCGCCCACATGAAAGTGGTCACGTCACATGGCGACGGCGAAACCACCAGCGGCAGCTTTTCGCCAAGCCTGGAACGCTCGATCGCATTCGCCCGCCTTCCCGCCCAGGCCATGCCCGGCGAGGCCGTCGAGGTCGATATTCGCGGCAAACTCGTCGCTGCACGTACCGTCAAACTGCCGTTCGTTCGTCACGGCAAACCCTTGATCTGACCGGCCCCCGTCCGGTCTTCCAGCATCCCTGAACCGATTGATCTCCTGGAGCACAGCATGGCCACTACTCCCGCCGAACTCAAGTACACCGCGTCCCATGAATGGATCCGCGTCGAAACCGACGGCACCCTCACGATCGGCGTGACCGACCACGCCCAGGAAGCCCTTGGCGACGTGGTGTTTCTCGAGCTGCCCGATGCCGGCCGCCGGGTCGAGGCCGGCGAGGCGATCGCCGTCATCGAATCGGTCAAGGCCGCCTCGGACATCTACGCACCGGTTGCCGGTGAAGTGATCGAGTCGAACCAGGCCGCGGTCGACGCACCGGAGTCGATCAATGCCGACGCCTACGCCAACTGGCTGTTCCGGATCCGCCCCGACGACGCCGGCCTGGGCAAGGTCATCGACGCAGCCGCGTACGAGGCGCTGGTCGCCAACACCTGACCCGCCGGCCCCATCCCGGGCGCTCCGGCGCCCGGGCGCCACCGCGCCGCCCTGCTGCCGCGCCGAACTCAAAAAACGACGGTGTACCCCGATGCCTACTCACAGCCCGAACGAACCCCTGGCCGCGCCGCTCGCGGCGCTCGAACAACGCGACGACTTCATCGAGCGCCATATCGGACCTGACGAGCGTGAAGTCGAAATCATGCTGGGTGCAATCGGTGCGGCCTCGCTCGATCAGTTGATCGCGCAGACGCTGCCGAACGGAATCCGCCTGCCCGCGCCGCTCGCGCTCGACGCCGCCCGCCCCGAACACGAGGCGCTCGAACGCCTGCGCGCCATCGCAAAGCACAACATCCTGCGCAAATCGCTGATCGGGATGGGCTACTACGGCACTCATACGCCGGCGGTGATTCTTCGCAACGTGCTCGAAAACCCCGGCTGGTATACCGCCTACACCCCCTACCAGGCCGAGATCGCGCAAGGGCGGCTCGAGGCGCTGCTGAACTACCAGCAGATGGTGATCGACCTCACCGGGCTCGAACTCGCCAACGCCTCGCTGCTCGACGAAGCGACCGCCGCCGCCGAGGCGATGGCGATGGCGAAGCGGGTCAGCAAATCGAAATCGATGCGCTTTTTCGTCGATGAAGCCGCCTTCCCGCAGACCATCGACGTGCTCAGGACACGTGCGGGTTTCTTCGGGTTCGAACTGCTCTTCGGTCCGGCGACGCGCGCGGCCGAACATGATGTGTTCGGCGCCCTGCTGCAGTATCCGAACGAACATGGCGAGGTCGTGGACCTCGGCGCCACGATCGCGTCGCTGAAGGCCGCCGGCGCGGTGGTCGCCGTCGCGTCCGACCTGATGGCGCTGGTGCTGCTGAAATCACCCGGCGCGATGGGCGCGGACATCGCACTGGGATCGGCCCAGCGTTTTGGCGTGCCGATGGGTTTCGGCGGTCCGCACGCGGCATTCTTCGCGACCCGCGAGAGCAATGCACGCGCGATGCCAGGGCGGATCATCGGGGTTTCGAAGGACGCCCGCGGCAAGACCGCGCTGCGCATGGCGCTGCAGACCCGCGAACAGCACATCCGGCGCGAGAAGGCCAATTCGAACATCTGCACTTCGCAGGTACTGCTCGCCAACATGGCCGGTTTCTACGCGGTGTATCACGGCCCGCACGGCCTGCGCACCATCGCGCTGCGCATCCATCGGCTGGCCGCGATCCTGCATCGCGGACTGAGCCAGATCGGCTTCACGCTCGGCCATGACACGTTCTTCGATACGCTGCAGATCGACGTGGGCACGCGCGCCCCCGCCATTCTGGCCGCGGCCGACGGCGCCGGGTTCAACCTGCGCCAGGTCTCCGACACGGTGCTCGGCCTGTCGGTCGACGAAACCACCACCCGCGAAGACGTTGCGGCGATCCTGCGCCTGTTCGGCGCCGGTGCCGACATCGCCGCGCTCGACCATGCGGTCGCCGCGAGCACAGGCCACCTGCCGCAGCACCTGTTGCGCGACGATGCGATCCTGGCGCACCCGGTATTCAATACCCACCATACCGAGCATGCGATGCTGCGCTATCTCAAGAAGCTGCAGAACCGGGATCTCGCGCTCGACCACTCGATGATCTCGCTCGGCAGCTGCACCATGAAGCTCAATGCGACCAGCGAGATGATTCCGATCTCATGGCCGGAATTCGCGAACATGCATCCGTTCGCGCCGCGCGCCCAGGCGCGCGGTTATGTCGAGCTGATCGCGAGCCTGAGCGACTACCTCAAGGCGATCACCGGCTTCGATGCCATCTCGATGCAGCCCAACTCGGGCGCGCAGGGGGAATATGCGGGGCTGGCCGCAATCGCGCGCTACCACGCCAGCCGTGGCGAACGGCATCGCGACGTCTGCCTGATCCCCAAATCGGCCCACGGCACCAATCCGGCCACCGCCCAGATGTGTGGCATGCAGGTGGTCGTCGTGGCATGCGACGACAACGGCAACGTGGACCTTGCCGACCTCGGCGCCAAGGCTGCGCAATATGGCGAACGGCTGGCGGCGCTGATGATCACCTACCCCTCCACCCACGGCGTGTTCGAAGAGAACATCCGCGAAATCTGCGCGACCGTGCACGAACACGGCGGCCAGGTCTATATGGACGGCGCCAATCTCAATGCGCAGGTCGGCCTGACCTCGCCCGCCGCGATCGGCGCCGACGTCTCGCACATGAACCTGCACAAGACCTTCTGCATTCCGCACGGTGGCGGTGGTCCGGGCATGGGGCCGATCGGCGTCAAAGCCCATCTCGCCCCGTTCATGGCCGACCATGTCGTCGCGCCGACCGGCGACGCCTCGCGCCCGAACAAGGGCCAGGGCGCAGTCTCGGCGGCGCCTTTCGGGTCGGCCAGCATCCTGCCGATCTCGTGGATGTACATCGCGATGATGGGCGGCGAAGGGCTGAAACGCGCGACCGAGCTCGCGATCCTCAACGCGAACTATGTCGCCAACCGCCTCGCCGAGCACTACCCGGTGTTGTACAGCGGTACCCAAGGGCGGGTGGCGCACGAGTGCATCCTCGACATCCGGCCGATCAAGGCGGCAACCGGTCTGTCCGAGGTCGATATCGCCAAGCGGCTCATGGACTACGGCTTTCATGCGCCGACGATGTCGTTCCCGGTGGCCGGAACGATCATGGTCGAACCGACCGAGTCCGAGAACCTGGCCGAGCTGAACCGCTTCATCGACGCGATGATCGCGATTCGCGACGAGATCCGCGCGGTCGAGACCGGTGCGCTGCCCGGCGACGACAATCCGCTGGTCAATGCCCCGCACACCCAGGCCGACCTGGTCGGAGAATGGAACCACACCTACAGCCGCGAGCAAGCCGTGTTCCCGTTGCCATGGGTGGCAGATAACAAGTTCTGGCCCAGCGTCAACCGCATCGACGACGTATTCGGCGACCGCAACCTGTTCTGCAGTTGCGTCCCCGCCGAAGACTACGCGGCCTGACCCGCTGCCGGCGGCGGCGCATCCGCCTGCCCCGGCAGCGCGCGACACGCGCGCTGATGCGCGGTTCCAGCCGGCCCCGCACAGCGTGGTGGATCGATTTTGCAACGGGCGGCATCGGCTTGGTGCGGCACCCGCGCAATAGCGGCTAGAATCGGCGCGCGGCCGCCTTGTGCCGAACCCACCGCGGAAAACATGTCGAATCCGATTCCTGCCGTTGCGACCCCCTGGCGCGCACTGATCGTCGTGCACCTCCTTGCGCTCATCGGTCTGTTCGCGTGGGTACTGGCCGAAACCCGTCCGGTTGCAATGCACGATCTGCACCTGGCCGACGGCGAACGGCTCAAATGCGTTTCCTACGCCCCCTACCGCCTGCCGGGCCAGACGCCGTTCGACCCCGATCTGAAAATCGGTATCGAGCAGATTCGTACCGACCTCGCGGAGTTGGCGCGCATCACCGAGTGCGTGAGGCTGTACTCGGTGGATCAGGGCCTCGATCAGGTGCCGACGGTCGCCCGCGAGCTGGGGCTCAAGGTGTTGCTGGGCGCCTGGATCAGCGCCAACCCGGAGCACAACCGCAAGGAACTCGAACATGCGCTGGCGCTTGCGAACGCCAACCGCGACGTGGTGAGCCTGTTGATCGTCGGCAACGAGGTGCTGCTGCGCCGCGAGCGCTCGATGGCCCAGATGGAAGCATTGATTCGCCATGCGCAGGCCAGCACCGACGTGCCGGTCACCTATGCCGATGTATGGGAATTCTGGATCGAGAATGCCGAACTGGCGGACGCGGTCGACACCGTGACGGTGCACATCCTGCCATTCTGGGAAAACGACCCGGTAGGCGTCGACGCGGCGCTCGAACATGTCGTCGATACGGTTCGAGAGGTCCGCGAGACTTTCGACAAACCGGTGCTGATCGGCGAAACCGGCTGGCCCAGTGCCGGCCGGCAGCGCGAGGCCTCTCAACCGTCGCGCGTCGGCCAGGCACGCTACATCCGCGAATTCGTACATCAGGCTCACCAGGAAGGATGGGCCTACAACCTGATCGAGGCCGTAGACCAACCCTGGAAGCGCCGGCTCGAAGGCACGGTCGGCGGCTTCTGGGGCATCCTCGACACCGAGCTGGCACCGAAATTTCCACTTTCCGGCCCGGTGCGCGAACGCGAAAGCGCTGTACCGGTGGCGCTTGCCGCGCTCGCCGGCGCGACACTGATGCTCGTCCTGGGCACGCTGCGCCGCCCACCGCGGACCACCTTCGCGAGGGTCGGCGCGCTGCTGTCGATGGGGCTGACCTTGGGCACGGTCTCGATACTGCAATGGGAGCATGCCGTGCTCGCCTACCGAGACCCGTTCGAATGGATACTGCTCGGGGCGCTCGCGCTGATCGGCCTCGGGATCCCGGTGCTGGTCGCTGTCGGGCCGTCCGGCAGGTTCGGCTCCGCGGCCGATGCCTGGCAACGCCTGCGTGCCCATCCAGCCGCGCTCACCGACACCACAACCTTGCTGTCGCTCGCCCGCGGGCTGGTGCTGTTCGCCGCCGCGGTCGCCGCCCTGCTGCTGGTCATGGACCCACGCTATCGTGACTTTCCCACCCTGCTCTATCTGGTGCCGGCGCTGTGCCTCGCGCCGCTGCAATGGCTGGAGCCGGTGCGCACCGGAGTCGAGGAGCGGGTCTGCGCCTGGGTCATCGCCATCGGCGTGATCGGGCGCTGGATCTCAGAGCCGCTCAACCCCCAGGCCGTCGCCTGGCTCGCGGCCGGATTGCTGCTCGCGGCCTCCTTCCTGCACAAAACGCCGTGCCAGCACCAGCAGTGACAGCATCGCCCCGACCGCGGCATAGTCGAAGCTATACAGCACTAGGCCGGCGATACCGGTAAACCAGCCGACCAGCGCCAACCCTTTGCTGCGCACCGCGAAGGCCAGCACCCCGGCCACGAGGCTCACCCACCCCAGGCGCTGATGCAGAAACGACTGGATCAGCGCCCATTTTGCAGCGCACCAGCCTTGCACGCCCTCGGCCAGCGAGCCGCCGCACTCGGCGGGCAGCCATCCCGACTCCATCAAACCGTAACGTGCTACCAGGGCGAACGCCAGGACCAGCAGTGACAACACCGCCAAACCGCGCGGCGCGCCACACCATTTCGACAAAATATTTCGAATTCTCAAAGTTTTCCTTTGTAAATCAGTGCCACGAAAACCGTCAACAACAGTTTCAAATTTTGCGCGCTAACACACTGAAAATCAGCATAAAATCCGCGCTCGAGGCAAACCCCGGACAACCCGTCGAAAGCGAAGGAAGCGACTTCTGCGCTTGCCGTTGCACGGCATCATGTCACGACCCCCTCTCCTCAAGCACTCGACCATTATCGCAGAGCGCCGGCACCCCATGAAAACAGCTTCAAACCTCGTATTCAGACTGATCGTAGCGATATCGCTGGCGCTTCTCGTCGCCGCGGGACAGTACGGCATCTGGAAACAAATCAACCATGGCTCCGACTTTGCCGGGTCGGATGGCAGCATTCACGGCTACGCCTATTCCGGCTTTCAACGTGACCAGAGCCCGGTCAAGGGCACCTTCCCCAGCGAGGCCGAAATCGCCGGCGACCTCGATCTGTTGTCGCTCACCTCGCAGCGCATCCGCACCTACGGCAGCACCGACAATCCGGCCGTGGTCGGGCTCGCGTCGGCGCGCAACCTCGAGGTGACCGCAGGGGCATGGATATCGGCCGACCAGGCGGCCAATCAACGCGAGGTCGACGGTGTCATCGAGGCGGCGCGCAAGCTCAAAAGCATCAACAGAGTGATCGTCGGCAACGAAGTCCTGCTGCGCGGCGATCTCAAGGTCGATGAACTCGCGGCCCACCTCGACACCGCGCGCAAGGCGCTCCGGCGCCAGAAGACCCCGGTCTCGACCGCCGAGCCATGGCATGTCTGGCTCAAACACCCCGAACTGGCGAAGCATGTCGATTTCATCACCGTGCATCTGCTGCCCTATCACGAAGGCGTGCCGGTCGAGTCGGCGGTCACCTACGCGCTGATGCGCTACGACGAGTTGGCGAAGACCTTTCCGAACAAGAAGATCGTGATCGGTGAAATCGGCTGGCCCAGCAACGGGCCGTCGGTAGCCAGCCTGGGCGACGAGAAAACGGTCTCGGTCGCGTCGGTCGAGAACGCCGCGCGTTTCATTCGCGAATTCCTGGCCCATCCGCGTGCCCCCAAGCTCGACTACTACATCATGGAAGCGATCGATCAGCCCTGGAAGATGGAGGTGGAAGGCTGGGCCGGCGCCTATTGGGGCATCTTCAACGCCGACCGTGTCGCCAAGTTCCCGCTCGACGGCCTGGTCTACCAGGACATCCACTGGCAGAAGAAGGCCATGACGGCGGCGGCAATCGCGTTCATCCCGATGCTGCTGATCGCCTTCTTCCTGCGCGAGTGGAGCATCATCGGGCGCCTGTGGCTGCTTGCGCTGGTCCAGGCCTGTACCGCGACACTCGTGATCGGCGCGAGCGTGCCGGTCGACTACTACCTCTCGCAGCGCGACATGGTGGGCCTCGCCCTGCTCATCACCGCCACGGCCTTGACCATCGCGGTGCTGCTGTCACACGGGTTCGAATTCGGCGAGGCGATGTTCAAGCGCACCTGGCAACGCCGCTTCCAGCCGCTGCCACCGCATGCGCCCGACGCGCAACCCTTCGTCTCGGTCCACCTAGCCTGCTACAACGAGCCGCCCGAAATGGTGATCGCCACCATCGACAGTCTCGCGGCGATGGATTACAGCAACTTCGAAGTGCTGGTGCTGGACAACAACACCAAGGACGAAGCGCTATGGAAGCCGCTCGAAGCGCGCTGCGCCGAGCTCGGCCCGCGCTTTCGCTTCTACCATCTCGACAACTGGCCGGGTTTCAAGGCGGGCGCACTCAATTTCGGACTGCGCCAGACCGACCCGCGCGCCGAGGTGGTCGGGGTGGTCGACGCCGACTACGTGGTGTCGCCCGACTGGCTGTCGTCGCTGATTCCGCACTTCGACAAACCCGACGTCGCCGTGGTGCAGGCGCCGCAGGCGCATCGCGACTGGGAAACCCATCCGTTCCGGCGCATGTGCAACTGGGAGTTCGACGGTTTCTTCCGCATCGGCATGCATCATCGCAACGAGCGCAATGCCCTGATCCAGCACGGAACGATGACGCTGGTGCGGCGGCGTTCGCTCGAAGAAGTCGGCGGCTGGTCGGAATGGTGCATCTGCGAAGATACCGAACTGGGGCTGCGCCTGATCGAGAAAGGTTACGACACCCGCTACGTCGACCATGTACTGGGCAAGGGGCTGACCCCTTCCGACTTTGCCGCGATCAAGACCCAGCGCTTCCGCTGGGCCTTCGGGGCCATGCAGATCCTCAAGGCGCACCTGCCGGCCATGCTCGGGCCCAGCAAGCTCAACCTCGCCCAGCGCTACCACTTCCTGACCGGCTGGTTCGCCTGGCTGGGCGA
>DDUE01000049.1:24629-24797 GCA_002344625.1 Rhodocyclaceae bacterium UBA2346
TCGCCTGGCTGGGCGATGCGCTGCAGCTGGTTTTCGCCCTCGGCAGCCTCGCCTGGACGATCGGCATGCTGCTCGCACCCAAATCGTTCGGCCTGCCGGTGGCAGCGCTCGCGCTACCGGTGCTCGGTTTCATGATCTTCAAGGCTGCGCTGGGCCCGATCCTGTACC
>DDUE01000032.1 GCA_002344625.1 Rhodocyclaceae bacterium UBA2346
ATACAAACAAAATGTTGTCAACCTACTGAGAAAATCACCACTAAAAAGCTCGAAAGCTCAGCTTCTCAACGACCAATCAGGTAAACGTTTTGGTTTGCTTTCGCGCCCACCAACCTTGACTTGTGGTCGATCGAGGTGAAAATTGCGAGCATCGCAAATTCTGGGCAAACAGATGAAACAGTACCTCGACCTCATGCAACATGTCCTTGCACACGGACATCGCAAGGCCGACCGCACCGGCACCGGCACGCTTTCGGTTTTCGGATGGCAGATGCGCTTCGACCTCGGCGCCGGATTCCCACTGCTGACCACCAAGAAGCTTCACATGCGCTCCATCGTCCATGAGTTGCTGTGGTTCCTCAAGGGAGACACCAACATCCATTATCTGAAGGAGAACGGGGTTTCGATCTGGGATGAGTGGGCGGACGAAACCGGAGCACTCGGTCCGGTGTATGGCAAGCAATGGCGCAGTTGGCAATGCGCCGATGGGCGCTGCATCGATCAAATGGCGCGGTTGGTCGAAGGTCTCAAGCACAACCCGGACTCCAGACGCCATCTTGTGGTTGCATGGAACCCCGGGGAGGTCGATCAGATGGCCTTGCCGCCCTGCCATGTACTGTTCCAGTTCTACGTTGCGAACGGGCAGCTGTCATGCCAGCTTTATCAGCGCAGTGCCGACATCTTCCTGGGGGTGCCCTTCAACATTGCCTCTTATGCACTGCTGACACTCATGATTGCGCAGGTCTGCAAGCTCGAACCAGGAGAGTTCATCTGGACCGGCGGCGACTGTCATCTTTATCTCAACCACCTCGACCAAGTCAGCGAACAGCTGTCGCGAACGCCCGGTCTGGCACCGCAGATGCAGCTCAATCCCGCCGTTACCGATTTGTTTGGCTTCCGTTTCGAGGACTTCACGCTGCAGGGCTATGCACCGCTTCCGCACATCAAGGCACCGGTTGCAATATGAGCCGTACGCCGGAGCTCATCATCATCGCGGCGCTTGCACGCAACCGGGTCATCGGCCGGGACAACTCGCTGCCTTGGCGCCTACGCGCCGATCTTCAGCACTTCAAGGCGACGACCATGGGGCACCCGATCCTGATGGGGCGCAAGACCTGGTCGTCGCTGGGCCGGCCGCTCCCGGAGCGCCGGAATCTGGTCCTGACGCGCGACCCCTTGTTCAGGGCCGAGGGTGCCTCTTGCTTCGCCAGTCCGGACGCGGCGCTTGCAAGCGTTTCTGACTGCGACAAGGTGTTCGTGATTGGTGGCGCCGAGCTTTACCGCCAGATGCTCGATCGCGCAGATCGGCTGATGCTGACCGAGATCGCGGCCGATATCGAGGGCGATGCGTACTTCCCGGTGGTGGACTGGAACGCGTTTGAGGAGATCTCGCGAACGCCCGGTCGGGCAGACGAACACAACCAGTACGATCATGCGTTCGTCGAATACCGGCGGCGGCGCTGAGCGCACCTCAAAGCAGCATCCACGCCCCCGTCAGGAAGCGCTCAGGCCCGTCCGTCACTTGACGCAATCGACATAATAGTGGGTCTGGCCGTTGAGCTCCTCGCGCACGAGACCATGAATATCGGTTTCGAACCCGGGGAACTGGGCGTTGAAATCGCGCGCAAACTGCAAATAGCGCATGATCGTCGCATTGAAGCGCTCGCCGGGAATCAACAGCGGAATGCCCGGCGGGTAAGGCGTCACCAGCATCGCCGTGACACGACCTTCGAGTTGATCGATCGCAACGCGCTCGATTTCGCGATGCGCCATCTTCGCGAACGCGTCCGCGGGCTTCATCGCCGGAACCATGTCCGACAGATACATCTCGGTCGTCAAGCGAGCAATGTCGTGCGCTTTGTAGAAGCTGTGAATGTGAGCACACAAGTCCTTGAGACCGACTTTCTCATAGCGTGGAAATTTCGCGCTGAACTCCGGCATGACCCGCCACAGCGGCTGGTTGCGGTCGTGGTCATCCTTGAACTGCTGCAGTTCGGTCACCAGGGTATTCCAGCGCCCCTTGGTGATGCCGATGGTGAACATGATGAAGAAAGAGTAGAGGCCGGTCTTCTCCACCACGATGCCATGTTCGGCCAGATAACGGGTCAGGATCCCGGCGGGAATACCGGCGTCGGCGAACGAACCATCCACGTCCAGGCCCGGCGTGATCACCGTCGCCTTGATCGGGTCGAGCATATTGAAACCTTCGGCAAGCTCGCCGAAGCCGTGCCAGCGCTCCCCTGCCTTCAGGATCCAGTCCTCGCGCTCGCCCATACCTTCCTCGGCCAGGTACTCCGGACCCCATACTTCGAACCACCAGTCGTTCGGCCCGAACTCGGCATCGACCTGGCGCATCGCGCGGCGGAATTCGACGGCTTCGGAAAGCGACTCATTGACCAGGGCCGGTCCTCCCGGGGGCTCCATCATCGCCGCGGCGACGTCGCAGGATGCGATGATCGCGTACTGCGGCGAGGTCGAGGTATGCATCAGGTAGGCCTCGTTGAAGATATCGCGGTCGAGCTTGCGCGTCTCGGAATCCTGCACCAGGATCTGCGACGCCTGCGACAGCCCCGCCAGCAACTTGTGGGTGGACTGGGTCGAAAAGATCATCGACTGCTTGCAGCGCGGCCGCGCTTCGCCGATCGCGTGATAGTCGCCGTAAAAATCATGGAACGCGGCGTGCGGCAACCATGCCTCATCGAAATGCAGGGTATCGATTTCGCCGTCGAGCATCTCCTTGATCGATTCGACGTTGTAGAGAATGCCGTCGTAGGTCGACTGCGTGATCGTGAGAATCCGCGGCTTGCTCCCGCCGGATTCGGCCGCGAACGGATTGGCCGCGATCTTCTTGCGAATGTTCTCGATCCTGAACTCTTCGATCGGGATGGGGCCGATGATCCCATAATGGTTGCGGGTGGGCGTCAGGAACACCGGCACCGCCCCGGTCATGATGATCGAGTGGAGGATCGACTTGTGGCAATTGCGGTCGACCACCACCACATCGCCCGGTGCAACGGTGGTATGCCAGACCATCTTGTTGGACGTCGACGTGCCGTTGGTGACGAAATACAGGTGATCGCAGTTGAAGATGCGGGCCGCATTGCGCTCGCTCGCGGCAACGGGCCCGGTGTGGTCGAGCAGTTGCCCCAGTTCTTCGACCGCGTTGCACACATCGGCTCGCAGCATGTTCTCGCCGAAAAATTGGTGGAACATCTGTCCGACGGGGCTCTTCAGAAAGGCGACCCCGCCCGAATGTCCCGGGCAATGCCACGAATACGAGCTGTCTGCCGCGTAGTGGGTCAGTGCGCGAAAGAACGGCGGCGCCAGGGTTTCGAGATAGTTCTTGGCCTCACGCACGATGTATCGCGCCACGAACTCGGGCGTGTCCTCGAACATGTGGATGAAACCGTGCATCTCGCGCAATACGCTGTTGGGGATATGGCGGCTGGTGCGCGTCTCCCCGTACAGGAAGATCGGAATATCGGCGTTGCGGAAGCGGATCTCCTCGACGAACGCACGCAGGCTGGCGATGGCCTTGTCGGACGCTTCGGCAGACGAGAACTCCTCATCGTCGATCGACAGGATGAAGGCCGACGCACGGCTTTGCTGCTGCGCGAACGATGTGAGATCGCCATAGCTGGTCACGCCCAGCACTTCGCGCCCCTCGTCCTCGATGGCCTTGGCAAGTGCGCGTATGCCGAAGCCCGACGTGTTCTCCGAGCGAAAATCCTCATCGATGATGATGATCGGAAAATGAAAGCGCATCCTGTTCTCCAGCTTGATGATCTGCAGCCCGCGGGATGATACCCGCAACATGGTGTCCGAAACGTTACCGCGCGGCAGCTTCTTGTCCGAGACACAAGCAAGCGCCCAGCCGCGGAAGCCGTTCAGATCTTGGGAAGGGTGACCCCGGTTTGTCCGAGATACTTGCCGCCGCGGTCGCGATAGGACGTCTCGCAAACCTCGTCCGACTCGAAAAACAACATCTGCGCGATGCCCTCATTGGCGTAGATCTTGGCGGGCAGCGGTGTGGTGTTGGAAAACTCCAGCGTGACATGCCCTTCCCATTCCGGTTCGAGCGGCGTGACGTTCACGATGATGCCGCAGCGCGCATAAGTACTCTTGCCGAGGCAGACGGTCAGAATGCTGCGCGGAATGCGGAAGTACTCGACCGTGCGCGCCAGCGCGAACGAGTTGGGCGGGATGATGCACACGTCGCCGACGAAGTCGACGAAGTTGCGCGCATCGAAATCCTTCGGATCGACGATGGTCGAATTGATGTTGGTGAAGATCTTGAATTCGTTGGCGCAGCGCACATCGTAGCCATAACTCGACGTACCGTAAGAAACGATCTTGCCGCTCTCGTTATGCCGCACCAGATCAGGTGCGAACGGCTCGATCATGGCGTGCATCGTCGCCATGCGGCGGATCCACTGGTCGGACTTGATGGACATGGGGCACGAATTCCTAGGCAGCCGCGCCGACACCCGCCGGCACTCGAAAAATCCGCGTAGTTTAGGGCCTTATCCCTGTCGCCGCCACCACGGCGAACACACGCGGACACACCACTGCCGGCGTGACAGTCAGGTGTTCTGGATGACGATGTTGGGAAACTTGTGGGTCATGTCCTTGGCTTTCTCGGCCACACTCACCGCCACCTTGCGCGCGATATCCTGGTAGATGCCCGCGATGCGCCCCTCCGGGTCGGCCACCACGGTCGGAGCGCCAGCGTCGACCTCGAGCCGGATCTGCAGGTCGAGCGGCAGCGCCCCCAAGAATGGGACATCGTACTCGGCGCACAGCTTCTCGCCACCGCCGGTGCCGAATATCGACTCCTCATGACCGCACTTCGAACAGATGTGCAAGCTCATGTTCTCGACCACCCCGATGATCGGCACCCCGACCTTCTCGAACATCTTTAGCCCCTTGCGAGCATCCAGCAGCGCGATGTCCTGCGGCGTGGTGACGATCACCGCGCCGGTCACCGGCACGCTCTGCGACAGGGTCAGTTGAATGTCGCCGGTCCCCGGGGGCATGTCGATGATCAGGTAGTCGAGATCGCTCCACGCGGTTTCACGCAACAGTTGGGTCAGCGCCTGCGTCGCCATCGGCCCGCGCCAGACCATGGGTGTCTCGACATCCACCAGAAAGCCGATCGACATCGCCTGCAGCCCATGCGCCTCGAGCGGCTGCATGGTCTTGCCATCGGCCGACTGCGGCCGCTGGTCGCCGATACCGAGCATTTGCGGCTGGGACGGGCCATAGATGTCGGCATCGAGAATGCCGACGCGCGCGCCCTCGGCCGCCAGGGCCAGCGCCAGATTGACCGCCGTGGTGCTCTTGCCCACCCCGCCCTTGCCCGATGCGACCGCGATGATGTTCTTGACGCCGGACAACAGCTTGACCCCTTGCTGAACCGCGTGCGCCACGACATGACTTCGAATCGACACGTCGAGTCTGCCCACGCCCGGCACCGACGCCAATGCCGCCTCGATGAGCGCGCGGATCTTCAGATGCTGACTTCTCGCCGGATAACCCAGCTCGACGTCGAAGCGCACATCCGCTCCCGCGACGCTCAGGTTCTTGATGCAACGCGAGGACACGAGATCCTTGCCGGTATTCGGATCGATGACGGCCTTGAGCGCCTGCGTGACGGTTTCCGGGTTCAAACTCATGATGACCTTTCCTAGGAATTCGGCCGGCCCCGTCCGGGGCCGCAATGAACGGATGATACCCAAGCGCGGGAACATGCTCATCCATGAGAATAGCAGGGTTTTAGACGCCTCCTCCGCTCGGGATAGAATGCGCACTTTACCCGCGGGGTCTGCAGCCCCGCCCCTCACGACCGAGGAACACAAGCGATGTCGAAAACGAGAAACACCATGCTGGCACTGGCGGCGAGCGCCATCCTGATCCCTGGCTGCGCATCCCTTTCGGGTAGTCCGGGGAAGATCGAGGGTGCGATCGATCTCTCGGCCGGCAATGGTGAAGCACGCGCGGTTTTCGATTGGGCGAACGAACGCGAACGGATCAGGGGCGCCTTCGCGCCACCCGACGAGATCAAGGTCATCGACACCGAGGACGGCAAGCTGTTGCTCCGGCTACCTGCGGCAAAGGGCTTCGCGAAGGCGAGCGCCGAGCCCGAGGCCCCCTTGCGCGCGATGCTCGATCGGATCGCGATCGCGATCGAAGACCCTCCGTCGACCGAAATCACCATTCTCGGCCACACCGACAGCCTGGGCAGCGAGACCTTCAACCTGCAGCTCTCGATAAAGCGCGCGGAGGCGGTGATGGAGTACCTGCGCAAGCGCGGCCTCCCCCTGACCCGCATGAATGCGGACGGACACGGGGAGTCCGAGCCGATCGCCGACAACGGCGACGAACCCGGCCGCGCGCTCAATCGCCGGGTGGAGATCATCGTCAAACCCATGGACTAAGCGCCACCGCCGGACCGCAGCGACGGGGCCGAAGCGATCGATCAACTATGCAATGCCAGGCGGCCGCCTTTGGTAAACTAAGCGTCTTTAGCCCCAAGACTCCCGCCATGCCCCGCAAGATTCTCGTCTCCAGCGCCCTGCCCTACGCCAACGGCGACATTCACCTCGGCCATCTGGTCGGATACATCCAGGCCGACATCTGGGTGCGCTATCAGCGCATGCGGGGCTCAGCGGTGCATTATGTATGCGCGGACGATACCCACGGCACCCCGATCATGCTCCGCGCCGAAAAGGAAGGCATCACCCCCGAAGCGCTCATCGCCCGGGTGCATGGCGAACATCTGCGCGATTTCACGGATTTCGGTGTTGCGTTCGATAACTACCATTCGACCCACAGCAGCGAAACCAAAGCCTACGCCGAGGAAATCTACGCCCGCCTGCAGGCCGCCGGCTTCATCGACACCCGTGCCATCGAACAGTATTACGATCCGGTCAAGGCAATGTTCCTGCCCGACCGTTTCATCAAAGGCGAATGCCCCAAGTGCAGCGCCGCCGACCAGTATGGCGACAACTGCGAGGTGTGCGGGGCGGCCTACGCGCCAACGGAGCTGCTCAACCCCTATTCGGCGGTTTCGGGCGCGAAACCGGTACTGAAGACCTCCGAGCATTATTTCTTCCGCCTGTCCGATCCGCGCGCGGTGGACTTCCTGCGCGAATGGACGCGCGGCACCAACGCCGGCGGCGAACGCCGCCTGCAGCCCGAGGCCGCGAACAAGATGCGCGAATGGCTGGGCGACGAAGGCGACAACAAGCTCTCCGACTGGGACATCTCACGCGACGCACCTTACTTCGGCTTCGAGATCCCGGGCGCACCGGGCAAGTACTTCTATGTGTGGCTGGATGCGCCAATCGGCTACCTCGCGAGCTTTCGCAACTTGGCCGGGCGCAGCGGCGCAATCGACGTTCCCGACTTCACCGACGCGAGCCGCGCCGCATCCGCGGGTACCGAAATGGTCCACTTCATCGGCAAGGACATCCTGTACTTCCACGCCTTGTTCTGGCCCGCAATGCTGCACTTCGCCGGTTTTCGCACGCCCTCGCAGCTGTGCGTGAATGGCTTCCTGACCGTCGATGGCGCCAAGATGAGCAAGAGCCGCGGCACCTTCATCACCGCGCGCTCGTATGTCGACCAGGGCCTCAATCCCGAGTGGCTGCGCTACTACTTCGCCTCCAAGTCGAACGGCACGATGGAAGACATCGACCTCAATCTCGACGACATGATCGCCAAGGTCAATTCCGACCTCGTCGGCAAGTACATCAACATCGCTAGCCGCTGCGCCGGCTTCATCGCCAAGCGCTTCGAAGGCCGGCTCGCGCAGTCGGATCTGCAGGCCTGCGCCGACTTTCGCGCGGCGCTCGAGGACGGCGGCATCGCGCAGGCCTATGAACAGCGCGATTATGCCCGTGCGCTGCGCGAGATCATGCGGCTGGCCGACGTGGCCAACCAATATGTAAACGACAACAAACCCTGGGAGCTCGCGAAACAGCAGGATGCCGGCGAGCGCCTGCACCAGGTGTGCTCGACCGCGCTCACTTTCTTCCGCGACCTGACGCGCCTGCTCAAACCGGTGCTGCCGGCGCTCGCGGCCGAGGTGGAAGCCTTCCTGCGCGTACCCCGGTTCGACTGGCCGGCCGCCTGGGCTCCGCTCCCGGCCGAGCACTCGATCGCCACCTACCAGCATCTGATGACCCGCATCGAACGCAAGCAGATCGACGCGCTGCTCGACGCCAACCGCAGCAGCCTGGCTCCGACCGACGGCCAGAACGCTGCGAAGGCCGCTGCGTCCGCGCACGGCCAGGCACCGCAAGCGGTGCAGTCCGACGCTGCCGCATCGGCGCCGACCCTCGAACTCGAGCCGACGATCTCGATCGACGATTTCGCCAAGATCGATCTGCGCATCGCCCGCATCGTGGCCGCGGAACATGTCGAGGGCGCGGCCAAGCTGATCAGGCTATCGCTCGACATCGGAGAAGCCCAGCCGCGACAGGTCTTCGCCGGCATCAAATCCGCCTACGATCCGGCCACGCTGGTCGGACGAATGACGGTGATGGTCGCCAATCTCGCACCGCGAAAGATGAAATTCGGCATGAGCGAAGGCATGGTGCTGGCCGCATCCGATGCATCGGGCGCGCAGCCCGGCTTGTTCATCCTGTCGCCCGATGACGGAGCGCGCCCCGGCATGCGCGTCAAATGATCCGGCGGGCGGGGCGACGCCATCCGTCCTCACGCAGACGGAGCCGCACCCCGCGAGCCGAACCCGCCCACGGTTTTCCGACCAACCCCGTGATTCAGGCATTCGAGGGCCGATGATGCGTTTTCACCCCAAGTTGCTCGACACCCTTCCCGGCTACGATCGTGGCACGTTCCTGAACGATCTGTCAGCCGGGCTCACGGTCGGCGTGCTGGCCCTGCCATTGGCCATGGCCTTCGCGATCGCCAGCGGGCTGAGCCCTTCGGCCGGCATCTGGACCGCGATCGTCGCCGGCTTTCTGGTCTCCGCCCTGGGCGGCTCGCGGGTGCAGATCGGGGGGCCGACCGGCGCCTTCATCCCGATCATCTACGTGATCGTCATCGACCATGGTGTGCAGAATCTGTTGATCGCCACGGTCATGTCGGGCGTGCTGCTGTTTGCGATGGGTGCGCTCAAGCTGGGCAACATGATCCGCTTCATTCCGCTGTCGGTCGTGATCGGATTCACCAACGGGATCGCGGTGGTGATCTTCATTTCCCAGATCAAGGACTTCCTGGGAATGCAGATCGACAATCTGCCCGGCGAGTTTTTTGCCAAGATGGAGACCCTCGTCGGCGCCGCCGACACCATCGACCCCGCCACGGTGCTCCTCTCCACAACATCGCTCGCCTTCCTGCTGGCGTGGAACCGCGCCGCGCAGCGTATCCGGTTCATGAAGCGCCTGCCGGGCCCACTCGCGGTCCTGATCGCGGCGACCGCGGTCAACACCTTGTTCCCGTTGCCGATCGAAACCATCGGCAGCCGCTTCGGCGGGATTCCGCAGGGTCTGCCGGACATCGCCGTGCCGGAGCTGTCGCTGACGACGCTGGGCAAACTGATCTCGCCCGCGATCACCATCGCTTTGCTCGGCGCCATCGAATCGCTGTTGTCCGCACGGGTCGCCGATGCCCAGATCGACGACCGCCACGACCCCAACCAGGAGCTGATGGCGCAGGGCATCGCCAACGTGGTCGCACCGGCATTCGGCGGCTTCGCAGCGACCGGCGCAATCGCCCGCACCGCGACGAACGTCCGCTCGGGCGGCCGCACCCCGGTCGCCGGCATGATCCACGCCCTGACGCTGGTTGCGATCGTGATCGCGGCAGCGCCGCTGGCCGCCGCCATTCCACTCGCGACCCTGTCCGCGATCGTGGTCATGGTGTCGATCAACATGGGCGAATGGCATGCGATGCAGTGGTCACAGCTGCGGCGCTATTCGAACAACTATCGCGTGATCCTGCTGGGTACCTTCTTCATCACCGTCGTCTTCGACCTGACTCTGGCGGTCGAAATCGGCATGCTGCTTGCGAGCCTGTTCTTCATCTACCGGATGTCCGATCTCACCCGCATCGAACCGGTCCCCCTCGAACAGTATCGCGGATTCGAACACCTGTTCGAGCTCGATACCCTCACCCGCGCGGACGGCAGCCAGCGCATCCTCGCCTACCGCCTGTTCGGCAGCCTGTTCTTCGGCGCCGCCAACAAGCTCGAGAACCTCTTGACCGAACAGCAAGGGCGCGCCGACGTGGTCATACTCGACCTCGAGAAGGTGGTGAATATCGACACCACCGGCCTGGACATTCTCCAGACCTTTCACCGCAACCTCGCCAAGCGCGGCGCCACGCTGGTGTTCTGCGGACTCAACACCCAGCCGGGCTCGATCATTGCCCGTTCCGGTTTCATCGACGCGCTCGGTCCCGACAACATCACCCGCAACCTGGCCGAGGCCCTGATGCGGGCACAACACCTGAAGGTGCCGGGTCCCGGCATCGAAGCGGATCATCATCATGCCTGACGCCCACCCTCACGACGCCACCGCAATCGCATATCACCTGCTCATCGTCGGACGGGTGCAAGGCGTGGGCTATCGCGCCAGCGCAAAGGCCCAGGCACACGGGCTGGGACTCGCCGGCTGGGTCAGGAACCTGAGCAGCGGTGACGTCGAAGCCGTCGTCGCGGGCGCGCCCGAGGACGTGCACGCCTTCGTCGATTGGGCACGTAGAGGACCACCCGATGCCAGGGTGGCGCGCATCGACATCAGCGAGATCGACATCCCGGCAGAGCGCACTTTCGTGCAACGGCCCAACGCCTGATCGATCGGCAACATGCGCAACGCGCCGGCCGGTCGTCCTCAGTTCGCGTAGACGAGTTCGACGGCCTCCGCAGGCAGCCACTCGCGCAGGCTTTCGAGCAAGGCGTCGTCGGGACGAATGCGCCAGCCTTCGCCAAGGGGCAAGTCTGCCTCCGCCACCGCGTTGCGATAGCGCACACGAATCGGGCAATCCCCGTTACGGAATGGCGCCAGCAACCCCTGCAAGCGCTCGGCCGTAGCCGTGGCGCCGCCCGCCCGTTCGATCTCGCCGTTGATGCGCAACTGCAGCGCGCGGGCGAAGCGGCTGCGCGCCTCGCCCAGGGTCAAGAGGCGGTCCGCGATGATGCGCAAACCACCGGAAAAATCGTCGTGGCTGATCTTGGCCTCGACGACCAGGACCTCGTCGGTCACGATCTTGCCCCGGCTCGCCTCCAGCACCTCGGAATAGATCGCGACCTCACGCGCGACGGTGCCGTCGTCGAGTTGCACGAACGCCATCTTGCCGCGATTTCCCATCTTGGTGCGCACATCCATCACCACCCCGGCGAGCATCGAAAGTTCGCGCGAGGGCTCCAGCTCGGCCAGCGTGCGCCGTACGAAGCGCCGGACCTCCGGCTTGAAGGCGTTGAACGGATGGCCGGACAGGAAGAAACCGATCGCGGTCTTTTCTTCCTTCAAACGCTCCCGCTCACTCCACGGCCGCAGCGTGGCGAACGCCGGTGCCGCGCCCGCCGCCTCGGGCAGCGCGTCGAACAACCCCCCCTGCATCGCATTCGCCGCCGCCTGTTCGGCCGCCTCCATCGCCAATGGCACGGTGGCAATCATCTGGGCCCGGTCCAGGCCGGCATGGCCGGGCAACTCATCCATCGCGCCGGCACGGATCAAGGCCTCGATGACGCGGCGGTTGACCATGCGGCGATCGATGCGCTCGCAGAAATCGAACAGATCGCGGAACGGCCCCGCCTTGTCGCGCGCGGCCAGAATCGATCGCACCGCCGGCTCGCCGCATCCCTTGACCGCCCCCATGCCGTATCGGACCGTCTTGCGATCGGTGGGCACGAAACGGTAATCCGAGGCGTTGACGTCCGGCGGCAGGATGGTCAGCTTGTTGGCGATCGCGTCCTCGAAGAAGATCTTGATCGTGTCGGTATTGTCGAGATCGGCCGACATGGTGGCGGCCATGAAGGCCGCGCAGTGGTGTGCCTTGAGCCAGGCGGTGTGGTAGGTGACCACCGCATAGGCGGCGGTGTGCGACTTGTTGAAGCCGTACTCCGCGAACTTGGTCATCAGGTCGAAGAGTTGCTCCGCCAGCGCCGGATCGTAGCCCTTTTCCTTCGCCCCCGCGGCGATCGTCTCGCGGTGCTTGACCATCTCCTCGGGCTTCTTCTTGCCCATCGCACGGCGCAGCATGTCGGCACCGCCCAGGGTGTAGCCGCCGATGATCTGGCTGATCTGCATCACCTGTTCCTGGTACACGATCACACCGTAGGTGGGCTCCAGGCAGGCCTTGAGGTCGGGGTGGAAGTAGTCGATCTCCTGCTGGCCCTTCTTGCGCAGGATGAAGTCGTCCACCATGCCGGACCCCAGCGGGCCAGGGCGGTAGAGCGCGAGCACCGCGATGATGTCCTCGAAGCGGTCGGGCGCGAGCTTCTTCAGCAGCTTCTTCATCCCGTCGGATTCCACCTGGAAGATCGCGGTGGTGTTCGCGTCCTTGAGGATCTGGTAGGCGGCCGGGTCGGTGAAGGGCAGCGCATTGAGGTTGAGCCGGTCGCCGCCGAGCCCTTCGACGTATTTCACCGCGAGGTCGATGATGGTGAGGTTGCGCAGGCCGAGGAAGTCGAACTTCACCAGGCCGACCGCCTCGACGTCATCCTTGTCGAACTGCGATACCGGCGTCGCGTCCTCACCGTCGGCGATGTAGAGCGGGCAGAAATCGGTCAGCTTGCCCGGTGCGATCAGCACCCCGCCGGCGTGCATGCCGACGTTGCGGGACAGCCCTTCCAGGGGTTCGGCCAGGCTCCAGAGTTCCTGCACCGATTCGCCGTCGTTACCGTCCTGCATCATCTCGCCGATCTGCGGCTCGGCCTCGTACGCGCGCGCCAAGGACATCGGCTTCGCACCGTCCAGCGGAATCAGCTTGGAGAGCCGGTCACACAAGCCGTAGGGCAGGTCCAGGACTCTGCCGACGTCGCGCACCACTGCTTTCGAGGCCATGGTGCCGAAGGTGGCAATCTGGCTCACCGCGTCCTTGCCATAGCGCTCGCGCACATACTCGATCACGCGATAGCGGTTGTCCTGGCAGAAGTCGATGTCGAAGTCGGGCATCGATACCCGCTCCGGGTTCAGGAAGCGCTCGAACAGCAGCGCGTATTCCAGCGGATCGAGATCGGTGATGCGCAGGCTGTAGGCGACCAGCGACCCCGCCCCCGAGCCCCGGCCCGGCCCCACCGGCACGCCGTTTTCCTTGGCCCAGATGATGAAATCCGCAACGATCAGGAAGTAGCCCGGAAAACCCATCTGGATGATCGTATCGGTCTCGAACGCGAGCCGTTCCTCGTAGCGCGGGCGCTCCTGTTCGCGCCGTCCCGGGTCGGCATAGAGCTCGGCCAGGCGCAGTTCCAACCCGCGCTTCGCCTCCGCGACCAGGAAATCGTCCAGGGTCATGCCGTCCGGCGTCGGGAACTGCGGCAGGAAGTTCTTGCCCAGTTCCACGGTCAAGGAGCACCGACGGGCAATCTCGATCGAATTCTCGAGCGCCTCGGGAATGTCGGCGAACAGCGCGGCCATCTCGTCCTGAGTCTTGAAATACTGCTCGGGCGTGAAATTGCGCGGCCGGCGCTTGTCGGCCAGCACGTAGCCCTGGGCGATGCACACGCGCGCCTCATGCGCCTTGAAATCGTCGGGCTTGAGAAACTCCACCGGATGGGTCGCCACGACCGGTAGCCCCAGGTTATCGGCGAGATGCACCGCATCGCGGATGTACGCTTCGCCACCGGCATGGCCGGCACGCTGCAGCTCGATGTAGAAGGCATCGGGAAAACACTCGGACCAGGCGCGCGCGAGCCGCTCGGCCAGGTCGGTGTTTCCGTTGGCCAGCGCATGGCCGATATCCCCCCCCATCGCCCCCGACAAGCAGACCAGATCGGACACCGAAGCCGGCGTGAGCCAGTCGCGCCTCAGCTCGGCCCGGCCACGGTACTTGTTCTCGAGATAGGCCCGCGTGAGCAGCGCGCACAACTGGCCATAGCCCTTGCGGTTTCGGCAGATCAACAGGGTCTGGAAGGGTTTGTCCCGCTCGGCTTCGTTGCTGAGCCATACATCGACGCCGATGATCGGCTTGATGCCCTTGCCGCGCGCCCCCTTGTAGAACTTGACCATGCCGAACAAGTTGGCGAGATCCGAGATGCCCAGCGCCGGCATGCCATCGGCCGCCGCCGCGGCGATGGCCTGATCGAGTTGAACGATTCCATCCAGAATCGAGTACTCCGAATGCAGGCGCAGGTGGACGAAGCGGGGTTGCTGAGAAACGGTCATGGCGATACGAGGCGAAACGGGCTAAGGGCCGGCGCGCAGACGCTCGCCGACCGCATGCTCAGGGTAGCAGGATCGTCGATCCGGTCGTCTTGCGTGCCTCGAGCTCACGATGAGCTTCTGCGGCATCCTTGAGGGCAAAGCGCTGGTTGACTTCGATCCGTACCTGGCCCGCCTGCACCACGCCGAACAACTCATCGGCCATCGCAACCAGATCGTCACGTCGTGCGGTATGGGTGAACAAGGTCGGGCGGGTCAGGAACAGCGACCCCTTCTGCGCCAGCATGCCGATGTCGAACGGCGGAACCGGGCCCGATGCCGCGCCGAACAACACCATCATGCCGAGCGGGCGCAGGCAGCCCAGCGAATCGATGAAGGTATCCTTGCCGATGGAGTCGTACACGACCGCCACGCCCTTGCCAGCGGTGATCTCGCGCACCCGCTCGGCGAAGTTCTCGCGGGTGTAGAGGATCGGATGATCGCAGCCGTGGGCACGCGCCAGCGCCGCCTTCTGGTCCGAACCGACCGTCCCGATCACGGTCGCCCCCAGGGCTTTCGCCCATTGGCACACGATCAGGCCGACGCCGCCTGCCGCGGCATGAATCAGGATCGTGTCGCCCGGCTGGACCCGATAGGTACGACGCAGCAGATACTGCGCGGTCAGGCCCTGCAGCATCATCGCCGCCCCCTGCTCGAAGCTCACGCCCGCGGGCAGGTGCACCAGTCGATCGGCCGGCAGATTGCGCACTTCGGCGTATGCGCCGAGAGGGCCTCCGGCATACGCCACCCGGTCACCCGGCGCCAGTCCGGTCACGCCCTCACCGACCGCCTCGACCACGCCGGCCCCCTCGAGGCCGATGCCCGAGGGCAGCGGCACCGGGTAGAGTCCCGCGCGGTGATAGGTGTCGATATAGTTCAGCCCGACCGCCTGGTGGCGAATCCGGGCCTCCCCGGCTGCCGGCGCCGCCACGTCGACCGCCTCCCAGCTCAACACCTCGGGGCCGCCGATGCTATGAAAACGAATCGCGTGGCTCATGCTCGCTCCTGCTTGGAAAAAATTCAGATCACACCGGCGCGGACGCGTTGTTCCTTCGCGTCGACCACCGACACCGCGGTGATATTGACCAGCCTGCGCACCGTCGCCGACGGCGTCAGGATATGCACCGGCAGTGCCGCCCCCAGCAGGATCGGCCCGACCGATACCCCGTCGCCGTTCGCGATCTTCATCAGATTGAATGAAATGTTGGCGGCATCGAGGTTGGGCATCACCAGCAGGTTGGCGTCGCCCGCCAGGGTCGAGTCGGGGTTGGTCAGGGCGCGGATCTCGGGCGACAAGGCGGCGTCACCATGCATTTCGCCATCGCACTGAAGATCGGGCGCACTCACCCGCAGAATATCGCGCGCGGCCCGCATCTTGCGCGCCGACGCCGAGGTCGAGTTGCCGAAATTGGAGTGCGACAGCAAGGCCACCCGCGGCTCGACGCCGAAGCGGCTGAGCTCCTCGGCCGCCATGCGCGCGATCTCCGCGACCTCCTCGGCATTCGGCGCCTCGTTTACATAGGGGTCCGTGATCGCCAGCATGCGCTTGGGCAGCAGCAGCAGGGTCATCGCGGCGAACAGACGCGCCCCCTTGCTCAACCCGATCACGTCCTGGACCTGCTTCAGGTGGTAATCGTAGGTCCCGTAGGTACCGCAGACCATCGCATCGGCATCGCCCCGGCGCAGCAGCATGCAACCGATCAAGGTGGTATCGCGGCGCATTTTCGCCTTGGCGATTTCCGGCGTCACGCCGTCGCGCGACATCAGGCGGTAATACTCGTTCCAGAGTTCGCGATAACGCGGGTCCGACTCCGGGTTGACCACTTCGAAGTCGCGTTCGGGGACGAGATTGAGGCCGATCTTCTTGATCCGCATCTCGATCACGCTGGGCCGGCCGATGAGGATCGGGCGCGCCAGATCCTCGTCGATGACCACGCGCACCGCATGCAGCACCCGCTCGTCCTCACCCTCGGTGAAGATCACCCGCTTGTGTTCCGCGGCCACCGCCTTGGCGGCGCTGAACACCGGCTTCATGACGATGCCGGACTGATACACGAAATCCCACAGGCTGGCCGTATAGGCCGCGAGATCCTTGATCGGCGTCGTCGCGACGCCCGATTCCATCGCGGCCTGCGCGACCGCCGGCGCCACCTTGACGATGATGCGCGGATCAAAGGGCTTGGGAATGATGTATTCCGGCCCGAAGGTCAGATCGACACCGCCATAGGCCGACGACACGATGTCACTCTGTTCGGCCTGGGCCAGCTCCGCGATCGCCTTCACGCAGGCGAGCTTCATCTCTTCGTTGATCGTCGTCGCGCCCACGTCGAGCGCGCCGCGGAAGATGAACGGGAAGCACAGGACGTTGTTGACCTGGTTCGGATAGTCGGAGCGCCCGGTTGCGACGATGCAGTCCGGACGCACTTTCTTGGCGTCTTCCGGAAGAATCTCGGGGTTGGGGTTCGCCAGCGCAAAGATGAGCGGCTTGTCGGCCATGCGCGCGACCATCTCGGACTTGAGCACACCCGCGGTCGACAGGCCGAGGAACACGTCCGCCCCCTCGATGACCTCGCCGAGCGTTCTGGCGGTGGTGTTCTGCGCATAGCGGGCCTTGTTGGGCTCCATGTTTTCTTCGCGCCCCACGCTGATCACGCCCTTCGAATCGCACACATAGACGTTCTCGCGGCTCACGCCGAGGGCCACCATCAGGTCGAGGCAGGCAATCGCCGCCGCGCCGGCGCCCGAACACACCAGCTTGACCTTGCCAATGTCCTTGCCGACGACTTTCAAGCCGTTGATCAAGCCGGCCGCCGAAATGATCGCGGTGCCGTGCTGATCGTCGTGAAAGACCGGAATCCTCATCCGCTCGCGCAGCTTCTTCTCGATGTAGAAGCACTCCGGCGCCTTGATATCCTCGAGGTTGATCCCGCCCAGCGTGGGCTCGAGCGCTGCGATCATGTCGATCAGCTTGTCGGGGTCGTTCTCGGCGAGCTCGATATCGAAAACATCGATGTTGGCGAACTTCTTGAACAGGCAACCCTTGCCTTCCATGACCGGCTTGGAGGCCAGCGGCCCGATGTTGCCCAGCCCCAGCACCGCCGTGCCGTTGGTGATCACCGCGACGAGATTACCGCGCGACGTGAGTTCGAACGCCTGCCTCGGATCCGCGACGATCGCGTCGCAAGCCGCCGCCACACCGGGCGAATACGCGAGCGCGAGGTCACGCTGATTGGTCAGCCCCTTGGTCGGAACGACCGAAATCTTGCCGCGCGTCGGAAGGCGATGATAATCGAGTGCCGCGGTGATGAAATCCTGATCCATTGCTGTTCTCCCCCCTGAGAGCCAAGCTTCTTGTGTGAGATTGGTGCAACCATCGTCCGTCGCCCGCACTTGTCGGCAAACCGGCGCGACCCGATACGTGGTCGTGCCGATCAAGATATCAGGCGGGTCGACGGGGCCGGGCGCGACACCGATCGCCGAGCTGAAGCAAGGTTTTCGAGGTTGGCGCGCCTACCCGACGGCGCCGCGCAATTCTAGCGCAGGCGCATGCGCTTGGGCAGACAACGCGCAGCCCCGGCCCCACGCCGCGCGAGGCGGCAGGTCCGGCGCATTCGCCATGCGCACGCGCTTTTGGCACAATCACCCTCAACGACCGGGAGAGCACAAAACATGCGCAGAGTGGTATTCAACCAGAAGGGCGGGGTCGGCAAATCGACCATTACCTGCAATCTTGCCGCGATCAGCGCTCATCAGGGACAGCGCACGCTGGTCATCGATCTCGACCCGCAGGGCAATTCCACCCACTATCTGCTGGGCCGCTCGGCCGAAGACCTGGACACGACGCTCGCCGACTTCTTCGACCAGACGCTCAATTTCAAGCTCAACCCCAAGGATACGGCGGACTTCGTCGTCCAGAGCCCGTTCGACGGGCTCGACGTGATGCCCTCCCACCCCAAGCTCGAAGACCTGCAGAGCAAACTTGAGTCGCGCTACAAGATCTACAAGCTGCGCGATGCGCTCGACGAACTCGACGCGCACTATGACGTCATCTACATCGACACCCCGCCGGCGCTCAACTTCTATACCCGCTCGGCCCTGATCGCCGCCAACGGCTGCCTGATTCCGTTCGACTGCGACGACTTCTCGCGGCGGGCGCTCTATGCGCTGCTCGAAAACGTCCAGGAGATCCGCACCGATCACAATCGCGGCCTGGCGGTCGAGGGCATCGTCGTCAACCAGTACCAGCCGCGCGCCTCGCTACCACAGAAAGTGGTTCAGGAGTTGATCGACGAAGGGCTGCCGGTGCTGGCGCCCTACCTGTCGTCCTCGGTCAGGATCAAGGAGTCCCACGAACAATGCAGCCCGATGATCCACCTCGACCCGCGCCACAAGCTGTCGCAGGAGTATCTGGCGCTGCATGACACCCTCGCGCGCAAATACGGCACCTGAGCCCGCCGCCCTCAGCTCGCCGGGCTGAGCTTGGCGACCGCGAGCAGCAGCCACTTGACGCCTTCGGTGCCGAAGTTGACCTGCACCCGCGCATCCGACCCGCCCCCCTCGGCCGAAACGATCACGCCCTGCCCGAAGCGCGGATGGGTGACCAGTTGCCCCACCCGCCAGCCGCCCGCCGATCGCTGCGTACTGGCAGCGGGCACCGCCGCCGCACGGCTCACCCGAGCATCGCGGCCGGCGCCGAAGAACCC
>DDUE01000029.1 GCA_002344625.1 Rhodocyclaceae bacterium UBA2346
GCGAGCGCCTGGAAGACGCCCAGGCCCAGCTGGCCGGGCAGGTCGCCGCGGCGATCGCGCGCGGCAGCCTGCCGCTGGTGCTGGGGGGTGGCCATGAGCTCGCCTGGGGCAGCTTCCAGGGTATCGCCGCTGCCCGCCCGGCGCCATGGCGGGTGGTGATCGTCAACCTGGATGCGCATTTCGATCTGCGGGTCGCGGCGTGCGGCAACTCCGGTACGCCTTTCCGCCAGATCCAAGCGCACTGCGCCGCCGCCGGCCGGCCGTTCGACTACCGTGTGTTCGGCATCAGCCGCTTCGCCAACACCCAGGCCTTGTTCCAGCGCGCGGACGCGCTGGGGGTGCGTTACTGGCTGGACGAGCATCTGCAGGATGCCGCCGCGCTTGCCGTTGTCCGCCAGCAGCTCGCCGCCGACCTCGCCGCCTGCGATGCGGCATATCTGACGATCTGCCTGGACGTGCTGCCCGGCGGCCTGGCGCCGGGTGTTTCCGCCCCGGCGGCGCTGGGGGTGCCGCTGGCCCAGGTCGAAGCGTTGATCGACACGGTGCTGGCCTCCGGTCGCCTGATCGCCGCCGACATCGCCGAGCTGAATCCTGCTTTCGACCGTGACGGCCTCACCGCCCGCGTCGCGGCGCGGATTGCCGCGCGGGTCGCGCGCGGGTGGGGTGAGTGGTGAAAGCGCGGGGTGTGCGCAAACGTCGGGGTTGGTGACTGCCCGCGATACGGGGGCGCCGATCGCGGCTAGAATGCCCCCACATGAACCTCACCACACCCGCCCTCCTGTTCCCGGCGATTTCGCTGTTGCTGCTCGCGTATACGAATCGCTTTCTCACGCTCGCGCAGGTGATCCGGCAGCTCAATGCCTCGCAGGACCGGGGTGCGCCGCTGGTGCAGCGGCAATTGCCGGGCCTGAAGAAACGCATCAGGCTGACCCAGTACATGCAGGGCTTCGGCGTGTTCAGCTTCCTGCTGTGCGCCCTGGCGATGCTGGCCTTGTTTCTCACCGCCGAGCTGACCGGCAAGTGGCTGTTCGGTGCCAGCCTGCTCGCCTTGACCGTTTCGCTGGTGTTGTCGCTGGCGGAAGTGCTGATCTCCACCGGTGCGCTGTCGCTGGTGGTGGAGGATCTGGAACGCGCGGGGCACGCTGCTTCAGTGCCTGCGACGCCGGCCGGCAAGCCACAGACCACCCAGCGCGCTCAGTAGAAGCGGCAGCGTGGCGGGGGTCGGTACCGTGTTCGCGTTGTCGAAGTGGCTGGCGAGCGCCAGCGTGTCGTATTGCGAGCCATCCCCGAAGCCCCAGGAATCGAAGCCGCGGAAGCTTCCGCTGACCTTGCCCGCCAGGCTTGCGAACGAGAGTTCGACGACATCGCCGTCGAACAGGAAGCTGAGCAAATCGGTCAGCGTGTAGCTCAAGAAATACACGCTGTTGCGACCCCGCCCGCCATCGAACACACTCGTGCCCAGCTTGCCCGAGACCAGGTTGTCGATGAAGATGCTGTCGTTGCCCGCGCCGAACAGCACGTCACCGCGAATGTCGCTGCCGCCCTTGATGGTGAGCGTGCTGTCGCCCTGGCCCGGGGCCAGATCGACCGCAATGCCGCTGCGGCCGTACAGGGTGCCGCTGTTGATGATATCGATCGACGCGGTGCTCGCGAGGTCGGTGACGATCGCGCGCGGCCCTTCGATAAGGCCTTCGTTGATGATGGCCAGGTCGCCGGCCGGGCGGATCGGGTCGACCCCGTTGTCGAAATCTGGATCGACGTCGATGCCGCCCGCGTCGCGGGTAGCGTCGTCGCCGGTCGAGACGATGCGGCCATCGGCTTGGTTGTGCACCCGCCCTTCATCGAGGTCCACCCCGTCGTCGCTGCCGCTGATCAGACCCGAGTTGTGCAAGGTGCCGGATGCGAACTGCACGCCGTCGCCATCGAGCACCCCGTCGCGCAACACCACGTTGCCGTAGTTCTCCATGTAGAAATTGCCGCGCGCCTCGACGACCTCCTCGCCTGCGACCAGGTTGCCACGGTTGATCACGCGCGCGCCGTCGCCACGCAGTTGCAGTGCGCGGCCCTCCTGGGATTCGATCAGGCCGTGGTTGATCACTTCCGCGTTCTCGAAACCCTCGAGCGAACGGACCGCCTGTCGACGTGCGGAAATCTCGCCATGGTTTTCCACCTTGAGACCGCCCCTGCCACCCAATACTTCGATGGCGCGGTCGCCACTGCTGATCTCGCCGCGGTTGATGATGCTCAGATCGTTGCCGCGGCTGGTGATCGCATAGGCATTGTTGCGGCTGTCGGTGTTGGCGATCGTGCCGCCGTTGGTCACGACCTGGGCGGCGCCGCCCAGGTCCAGCGGCGTCGTGTTCCGCGAGCTGCTGGTTACGCCGGCGCCGGCCTCGACGCGTACCTGCAGCGCGTCGCGACTGTCGACGAGCGGCGACGAACCTGCTTCGCCGCAGCTCAGCACCGGGGTCCCGTCGTCCAGCGACGAGCCTGTGCAGACGGGCGCGGCATGGCTGGGGTTGAAGCTGAATGCGGCCAGCAAGGCCGCGGAGATTAGGCTGATCCGGTTCATCGTCACTTCCGCCATTCGGTCAAGGTTGCCGGCTCGTCGCGAGCCAAGTCGCGGGACGATAGCCGGAGCAGATGACGGGCGTGTTACGGGCGGGTAGGCCGGATCAGGTGTGTCCGTGGCCGCCCGGCAGCGTGCGCGGCAGAAAGCGCGCGGCAATCAGTGCCGTGGCCAGCATGAAGGCCGCGCCGATCATCGCATTGACATGCAGCGCCTGTGAAAACGCCGCATGGGCCGCGGCGAGCAGGGCGTCGGCCGTGCCGGGGTCGGCCAGTGTCGCGGCCACACCCACGGCGCCGCCCAGCGTGTCGGTGGCGGCGGCGGCTTGATCCGGCGGCAGGCCGGCGGGCAGGCTGGCCTGCATGTGCTTGCGATAGATTGCCGCTCCGATGCTGCCGATGATGGCGATGCCGAGTGCCATGCCCAGTTCGGTGGCGGTTTCGGACGTGGCGGAGGCTGCGCCGGTCTTGTTGGGCGGCGCCGAACCGATCACGAGATCGGTGCCCAGAATCATCATCGGCATCACGCCCATTCCCATCAGCAGGGTGCCGCCGACCAGCAGCCATACCGACGCCGGTCCGCCGACCAGCATCATCGCGCCCAAACCCGGCACCGCCAGCAGCAGGCCCAGGCTCACCAGCCGCGATGGCGCCATCCGCCCGGCCAGGCGGGGCACGAACATGGACGCGGCCACCTGCCCGAGTGCCGGCGGCAGCATCACGATGCCGGCCTGCAGCGGCGACAGGCCGGCCACGCCCTGAAGGTACTGGAACACCATCAGCCAGGCGCCGGAAAGCGACAGGATCGTCAGCATCATTGCCGCCACCGAGACCGAGAAGCCGCGGTTGGCGAACAGGCCGAGGTCGAACATCGGCTGTTCGAGCCGCTGCTGGCGGCGAATGAACACGGCACCGATCGCAAGCCCGGCGACGATGGCCGCCACCGGCAGGAGCCCGATACCGTCGCGCGCCAGCGTCTTGATGCCGAAGATGACGGCCAGGATCATGCCGATGCATTGCAGTGCGCTGGGCAGATCCAGGGGGCCGGCCGCCTCGTCGCGGAATTCCGGCAACAGCAGCGGCCCGGCGATCAGCAGCAACAGCATCACCGGCACGCCCAGCAGGAAGACCGTGTTCCAGGGGAAGAACTCCAGAATTACCCCGCCGACCAGCGGCCCGATCGCGCTGCCGAAGATGAAACCGTTTATCCATACCGTGATCGCGAGCCTGCGCTCGCTTTCGTCATGGAACATATTGCGGATCAGCGACAGCGTGGAAGGCATCAGGGTTGCGCCGGCGATGCCGAGCAGGGCGCGCGTCGCGATCAGCATCCCCGAACTGGTCGAGAAGGCCGCCAGCACCGAGGCCACGCCGAACGCGAAAGCGCCGTACAACAGCAGCTTGCGGCGCCCGATGCGATCGCCGAGCGTGCCCATGGTGATCAGGAAGCCGGCGATCATGAACCCGTAGATGTCCAGGATCCACAACAGCGCGGTACTGCTGGGCCGCAGGTCCGCGGCCAGGTGCGGGGCGGCGAGATGCAGCACGGTGAGGTCGAGCGCGAGCAGCAGCGTGGGCAGGACGAGCACTGCCAGGCCCCACCACTCGCGCCGGCCGGCGCGACGCGGGTGTGCCGTGTGGGATGGAGCGGTCATGGAGGGCATCGGGCATTCGCCTGGCAGGAGCAGGAGCGCGATTATGGCCAGCCCGCGCCGAGCCCGCCAGCGCCAAGTGCGAAAACGCGATCAGGACGCGGCCGGCGGCGGCCGGTTGATCTCGATCGTCACATGCACCAGTTCTTCGTGAATGGCCAAGCGCTGGCGGAAATCCGACGGGGTGGCGTCGGTGCCGGTCGCGATGCACAGAATGCAGGCGTACTTGCCCCTGCCGACCTGCCAGACGTGCAGATCGGTGATGCGGGCATCCGAATCGCCGGTCTCGATGGCCTCTCGAACTTCGGCCACCACTGGCGCATCCATCTGCGCGTCGAGCAGGATGCGGCTGGTATCGCGCAGCAATCCGCCGGCCCAGATCGCGACCAGGGCGGAGCCGACGATGCCCATGGCCGGGTCGAGCCAGCTCGCGCCCCACAGTTTGCCGCCGAACAAGGCGACGATCGCGAGGATCGAAGTTGCGGCGTCCGCAAGCACATGCAGGTAGGCCGAGCGCAGATTGAGGTCGTCGTGGCGGTGGTCGTCGTCATGGTGGTGTTGATGCCCGTGCGCGTGATGGTGGTCGCCACCCCTGAGCAGCCATGCGCAGATCAGATTCACCGCCAGCCCGAGCGCCGCTATCGCGATCGCCTGGTCGTAGTGGATCGGCGACGGCGCGATCAAGCGTGAAATCGACTCGTACAGCATCAGGCCGGCCACCCCCACCAGGAGCAGCGCGCTGGTGTAGCCGGCCAGGATCTCGATCTTCCAGGTGCCGAACGCGAAACGGGCATCGTGTGCGAAGCGGCGCGCCGAAGCATAGGCGAACAGTGCCAGACCCAGCGCGAGCGCATGCGAACTCATGTGCCAGCCGTCGGCGAGCAGCGCCATCGAGTTGAACACGTAGCCCCCCACGATTTCGATCACCATCATCGCGGTGGTCAGCAGCACGGCGCGCAAAGTGTTGCGTTCCGCCAGAGGGTTGCCCCGGTCGAATACGTGGCTATGTGTCCATTCGTCGGAAGAGGCGGCTTGCGACATGGTAGATTCTGCTCGGCGGTAAGGAGTTTACATACTATACCCCAGTATATATCCATGAAACAAAGGAGAGGCGATGGCGCACACCATCCGCAACCAGAAGCAGTTGCTGACCCGTGTTCGACGGATCAAGGGGCAGGCCGAAGCGCTGGAGAAGGCGCTGAGCCAGCAAGCCGAATGCGCGGCCGTGCTGCAGCAGATCGCGGCGATTCGCGGCGCGGTGAATGGATTGATGGCCGAAGTGTTGGAGGGACATATCCGCGAACACCTCGGACGAATGGATGCGTCCGAGCGCGAACGCGCGGACGACGTCGAACAGGTCGTCCGCGCCCTGCGCGCCTACATGAAATGATGGACCGGGCCGGAGTCGGTCTGACTGGGGCGCAGAACGGCAATGAACGGCGCGTGGTGATGTGGCGGCGACAGCGTGCTGAAGAAAACTGCCTGTCGCCGGTGTGGCCTACCCGCCTGCCGGGCCACCCCGTCGCCATGGCTGATCTCCGGGAGCGCCACTTTGAGTGATCATGTCAGGCCGAGGTAGACGTCGAAAGTTTGATGCAGGCCGCTTGTAACGCGGCACTTTACAACCGATTTCTTCGGGAATGCGCCAATGGGCAGGTCCACCTTAAAGTGCACCGGCCTGGATTGAATGCCCGGAAAGTATTTCGCAATCTCGCCCGTATCATCGGGTGTGGTGTAAACGGTATCGATGGCGCGACCGCCAACGATTACCGTGACGTTCTCAATCTCAGATTCTGCGCCAATATTCAATGCCCAGCCGGACCCCATGAATCTATCGCCATCACGTTTTGCGAACAAAGATCCACCGATGGGCGAAGGCTGCAGTTGAAATCCAGCCCAGGATGCCGCATTGGATTTCGGGACGACGTAAAGATCTTGATTCTCATAGAGGCCCTTGAAATATCGTCGATACACCTTGCCTGGTCCGCATGCCTGTTCAATCGCCTCCCGTACATAGCCTTCCGAAACATATGTCATTCCGTAGATATCGTGCGAAAGGCTAGCGCTTTCGCTCGAACGGTCATAGACGAAATCTGCAGCCGTGTTTGGAGCCAGATGCACGTCATGTACACTGAACGCAATGAACCCGTCCGGTGAAAGCATTCGGAACAGGCGATCGAGCCAGCCCACGAAAAGATCTTTGGGGAGATGGCTGAACAGGGAACCCACGAATATGACGTCAAACTTGGATATCAGCGCAAAATCCTCGGGTTTTGCCACTGAATATATACCGGTCATCCCATTCTTTTCGTTTTGCCAATCTACTGCACCGCGGTATATGTCGGAGACGACTGTTCTATCCGTCGGGTGCCTCATTACGAGATGGCGCGTAAAGCGGCCATATCCACAGGCAAATTCAAGTATTGACTTGTTTGCGAACTCATCCCCAAAATTGAACCTGATCAACTGGCTAAGTGCGTCCAGCATTCGCTTTCCCGATTGCATGTATGCAAGGTACGCATCCCCCACATTCGCGTAGCCGGGGACGATCGCCTTGTAGAACATTTCGTCATCCTTAGCGATTTCATCATTAAACCGGCCTGGATCGGAGTAATTACTCAGAATAAAATCCTTGAAAAAGGATCGATGCGGTTCCTGGATGACAGAAGAATCCACGGTTTGATTCCATTGTGAGTGATCTGATACAGATTCGGGTATACGCTGCCTGTTCCGGTTCGCCGATGGCATCGGACAAATGACCATAACATCGATCATGATACCAAGATTTTGCCAATCTAGGCGTATGACATTATGCGCCGTCGTCCACCGGCCCGTTTCGTAGTCGATAGCGAAAACCAGACCGTGTTGGGATGTTCGAATGATTACATCGAGTTTGGGGTAACGATATATGCGTAATTGTGGTAGCCCGGTAATCCCTGCGTCGCCGTTCAACCTGGAAGCAGATCCGAAGCCCTTCCGTGAAGAAACATGAAAATCCACGGTACCCTGAGCAAATGGAACGACGATCGCGGCTTTGGCTTCATTACACCCGCGCAGGGCGGCGCGGAGATTTTCGTGCATGTTTCGGCTTTCCCGCGTGACGGGCAGCGACCGCGCGTAGGCGAAATCCTGGGTTTCGAGATCGAGACCGGCCCGGATGGGCGCAAGCGGGCAACGGCGTTGACCAGGCCGCAGCGGGCGTCGTCCGCCCGCC
>DDUE01000019.1 GCA_002344625.1 Rhodocyclaceae bacterium UBA2346
TCCGGCGCATCGCCACACGATACGAAAAACTCTCGTTGAACTTCATGTCCATGATCAACCTGGCTTGCGCCTATATCTGGTTGGCTTGACGCGGATCACCACAATTGTGAACACACCCTAGGCCATCCAAAGGGGAAGATTGGGCTATAAAACACCGAATTGACGACTGAGACGATTTATTCCTGGAGGTTCAGAAATGGCAAAGCGATTGGTTTTGTTCAACCACAAGGGGGGCGTCAGCAAAACAACGACCGTCTATAACGTGGGCTGGATACTCGCCGAAATGGGACATCAGGTTCTGCTGGTAGACGCCGACCCGCAATGCAACCTCTCTAGCTTGATACTCGGCGATGACTTTGATGCGTACTATCTGGAGGACGCGACGCGACTTCAGAACATCAAAGACGGCGTTGCGCCGGCCTTCACGGGTAAGCCCACACCTATCCAGCCCGTGCTCTGCAGATCTCCGGCGCGCCAGCCTCGGGTGCGCCTGCTTGCCGGTCATGCGACACTATCTGAATATGACGCATCACTGACTTTCGCCCAGAACTCGAATGCGCTGGCTACGCTGCAAAACCTGCCCGGCGCCTTCCATGAGTTGATCCGACAAGTTGAGGAGGCCAATCAGATCGCGTATACGATCATCGACCTCAACCCAGGCCTGAGCGCGATCAACCAGAACCTTTTTCTGAACGCCGACTTCATTCTGATTCCTACAAACCCTGACCCATTCTCCATCATGGCGTTGCAGACGCTAGAATCCATCTTCCCACGATGGGCTAACTGGAAAGTGGGCAATGAGGCAGCATTTCAGGACTCGGCCTATCCACTGCGGCCCGGCCTGCCCAAATTTGCTGGCACCGCGATCCAGCGCTTCAACGTGCGAAAGGGGCGCGCGGCCGCACCGTACCGGGACAATATCGCCGAGATTAAGGCCGTCACCCGGAACCGCCTGTATCCCGCACTAAGGAATGCTGGGCTCACACTCCCCGAGGACGACTATCCGAGCCTACTGCGTAATAATGGCTTCTGTCTGGAGGAAATCCCGGACTTCGGTGCTTTGTTGCCGCGCTCTCACGAGGCCGGCGTACCAGTTTTCGCACTACATGATGACGAACTGAAGGCAACCGGGATAGTCCTGGACAACACGATCGCGAAGCGTGACCAGCTCCATGATCAGTTCGTCGTCGTCGCACAGACGCTGCATGACCTTATGAACTGAAAACTATGCTCAACGCCAAGGAGGTCTTTCACAAAAACATCCGGCAAGCGAATGAACTTGGAGTCCTCTACGATCACTTGAGCAACACGGTGCCCAGTTCCGAACCGTTGTTCGATGAGTTGCTGCGCTCGCAAATCGTTAACGCCGTTAGTGCTTTCGACAAGCTGATGCACGATTTAATGAGGTGTCCTACGTTTTCCGCCTTCCAACTGGCCGTCCTCATGCTGCCATTTCTTGCTGATCCTGTCGTTCGATCCAGTTGTGCAAGAACGTGGTCGGGGACAGGTAGGCCAAGCTGGAGTGGCGGCGGCTCCGGTTGTAGAACACGGCGATGTATTGGGGGCCGTCACAGAAAACGGAAAAAATCGTACGCTAAGCCTGCGCTGAAGCCGGAACCCAGCGGTATAACGTGGGGACTGAGACGCCGAGGTTCCTAGCTACGTCCTTGGGCGGGACGCCGCTGGCCAGCAGCTTCTTGGCCGACTCGATCTTGCTGTCCGTCATCTTGGGCTTGCGGCCGCCCTTGCGGCCGAGCTGCCGGGCGACTTCCAGCCCGGCGCGGGTGCGCTCGACGGTCAGCTCGCGCTCCATCTCGGCGAGGCTGGCCATGACGTGGAAGAAGAACCGGCCCGAAGGTGTGCCGGTGTCGATGGCGTCGGTGAGGCTCTTGAACTGGACGCCCTGCTGGTGCAACTCGCCGACCAGATCCACCAGTTGCTTGACGCTGCGGCCCAGCCGGTCGAGCTTCCACACGACCAAGGTATCGTCCTCGCGCAGCATTTCGAGTGCCTTCGCTAGGCCGGGCCGGTCAGCGCGTGTGCCACTCACCTTGTCCTCAAAGACCTTTTTGCACCCGGCCTTGGTCAAGGCTTCGCGTTGCAGCTCCAGGTTCTGATCCTGCGTCGAGACGCGCGCATAGCCGATCAACATGGCTCGTCTCTCGCTCGGCTGATGCGTTCCTGCATCGCCTGCATGACTTCTTCGTGCGTGTACAACCTGGCGTTTGGATCGTCGGTTTCTCGCAGGGCTTCCTCGACCTCGCGGGTCATGCGCTCGTAATCGTCCGGCCACAGCGCTTGCCCCATACGCAGAGACGCTTGCCCGAGCAGGTGTAGCAGGCCAAACAGACGCATGTCGTTCGTGGCGACGATGTGCTCCCGAATCCGCTCCTGGATGGCCCCAGTGGCCCGGTGCGCCTCTGGCGAGGCCGTACCTTCGTAGCCGGACGGAAATGCCGCTTCCTCGGCAATCCGAGCCCAGGCGCTGGCCAGCGCCTCGATGCTGGGCGTGCTCATTTGCTCATCCACTTGCGTAGCAGGCGCTTCTTGAGGGAGGACCGCTCTTGTGGGCTACGCCCCTGGCGGTTGGCGATGCGTTCGGCCATCGCTACCTGCCGGGCGATGGGCCAGTAGGAGCGGCCATCCTTGCCCATCGACCAAACGCTGCTGACCTGGTTTTCCAGCAGCGGCAGATAGGCGCTCAAGGCTTCCGGCGAGGTGCTGGCCAGGGCCGTGCGCTCACGGGTTCGCCAGCGCTGATGCCAGAGTTTCTTGTCCTCGCGCTCGCTACGGCAGTTCGTGTGACCAACGATGGGCGTCTTGCGGCGGCTACGGCTCATGATTCGGTGTTCCTTCGAGCATTCGGGACAGATCCCACGCCTCGATGGTCAGCACCTGGTCGGCGGGGCATCCGCAGACATGCCCTTGCCGGTGGGGCCGATCACCATGGTATGGCCCGTGTCGACGCCATCGAAGTCAAATTTCATCGGAATTAACGTGGTGCAGTTGCTAATGATGATTTTGGCGATGTCTGCCTTGTCTTTCAGATCGCCAACCGACGTTTCCGCCATCCAGAAGGACTTGCCTGAACGTGGCTCATGGTTGGCCAGGTCGATCACGAAGGAGGGGCCGAACTTCGGCGGCTTCTTGTCGTCAGTCATGGTTCCATCCCATAGTCGTTGCGGTCTTCGTCGTCGCCATCCTGGCGGACCGCGGTCAGTTGCTTCAGCAGTTCAGGCAGCGCAGCTTGCGCGGTGTCCCACACCACATCGAGGTTGACGTCGAAGTAGCCGTGGGCGATGCGGTTGCGCATGCCGCGCATGCTCCGCCAGGGCACTTCGGGGTGCGCTTGAGTGAACTCAGCGTAGCCGTCCATCACTTTCGTTGCAGCCTCACCGATGATGATGAGGCTCATGATGACGGCCTGCTGGGTGCGCTTGTCGGCAAGGAAATCCTCCTTGGCCAACCCTTCCACGAAGCTGCACGCATCCGTTGCAGCCTGCTGTATGTGGTCGAGATAGTCGGGTAGGCGGTTCTCGCTCATACCGGCCGCGCCTCCGCGAGTACCTTAGCCCGGAATTTCTTCGGCAGATCGGCCGGCGTCAGCACATCGACGTGGACGCCGAGCAGCGTTTCCAACTCGTCTTGCAGGCCGCCCAGGTCGAACAGCGTCGCGCCGGGCAGCGCATCGACCAGCAGATCGAGGTCGCTGCCGTCCCGGTCGGTGCCATGCAGCACCGAGCCGAAGACGCGCGGGTTCGCCGCGCGGAAGCGGCCTGTCGCTTCGCGCACTGCGCTTCGCTTCATGTCGAGCACAACGGACGGTCGCATGGGCATCCTTTCTTATCGAAACTCGTTGAGATGATATGCAATCAAGAATATAGTTTCAAGAACTATTTTCGAGAATCGCAATGCCTTGATTTTCCGTGCCGCGCCGACTGCCTTGGCGGGCTTGTCGCAAACCTACGTTTTCGAGAAGAAGGAGACTGCATGCCCCGCCGTTCGATCCTCTCCGCCACCGAGCGGGCCAGCCTGCTCGCGCTGCCCGAGAGCCAGGATGATCTAATCCGCTTCTACACCTTCGACGAATCCGACTTGGCGCTGATCCGGCAGCGCCGGGGCGACGCCAACCGGATCGGCTTCGCCATGCAACTCGCCTTGCTGCGCTACCGAGGCGCGCGCTTGGGCGAAGTATGGCGAGCGCGACGAGACGCGGCGCGAGCACTTCCAGGAGCTGCGCGCCTATCTCGGGCTGTCGGCGTTCGGCCTGTCCGACTTCCGCCACCTGGCGCAGACGCTGACCGACCTTGCGATGCAGACCGACAAGGGGTTGCTGCTCGCGGAACACGCGCTGGAGACGCTGCGCCATCGGGGGGTCATCCTGCCGGCGCTGACCGTCGTCGAACGCGCCTGCGCCGAGGCCATCACGCGCGCCAACCGACGCATCTACCGGGCCTTGATCGAGCCGTTGCACGACCATCATCGCCGTCGCCTCGACGACCTGCTGCGGCTCAGACCGGACAGCAACCTCACCCGGCTGATGTGGCTGCGGCAGTCGCCGCTGAAACCCAACTCGCGGCACATGATCGAGCACATCGAACGTCTCAAGACCTTCCAGGCGTTGGGCCTGCCGGAAGGCATCGGCCGCAGCGTTCACCAGAACCGCCTGCTGAAGCTCGCCCGCGAGGGCGCGCAGATGGCACCGGCCGATCTCGCCAAGTTCGAGAGCGAACGGCGCTATGCCACCCTGGTTGCGGTGGTGCTGGAAGGGATGGCCACCGTCACCGACGAGATCATTGACCTGCACGACCGTATCCTGGTCAAGCTGTTCAGCACGGCGAAGAATAAGCATCAGCAGCAGTTTCAGAGCCAAGGCAAGGCGATCAATGACAAGGTGCGGCTGTACTCCCGGATCGGCCGTGCCTTGCTGGATGCCAAGCATGCCGGCGCCGATCCCTATGCCGCCATCGAGGCGGTCATCCCTTGGGACGACTTCGAGCGCAGCGTCAGCGAGGCCGACCAGCTCGCGCAGCCGGAATCGTTCGACCATCTGCACTTGGTCAGCGAACAGTTCAGCACCCTGCGCCGCTACACGCCGGAATTCCTCGACGTGCTCAAGCTGCGCGCTGCGCCGGCCGCCCAAGCGGTGCTCGACGCCATCGAGGTGGTGCGCGGCATGAACTCGGACAGCGCCCGCAAGGTCCCGACAGACGCTCCGACCGCCTTCATCAAACCACGCTGGAAGCCGCTGGTCATAACCGAGGCCGGCATCGACCGCCGCTTCTACGAAATCTGCGCCCTGGCGGAGCTGAAGAACTCGCTGCGCTCCGGCGACATCTGGGTCCAGGGCTCGCGCCAGTTCAAGGATTTCGAGGACTATCTGTTGCCCGCCGACCAGTTCGGAGTGCTCAAGCAGGCGAACGAGCTGTCGATCGCGGTCAGCACCGATTGCGACCAGTATCTGCACGACCGGCTGACGCTGCTGCAACGGCAGCTCGCCACGGTCAACCGCCTGGCATTGGCCAACGAGTTGCCCGACGCCATCATCACCGAATCGGGGCTGAGAATCACGCCGCTCGACTCGGCGGTGCCGGCGGCGGCACAGACGCTGATCGACCAGGCCGGCATGCTGCTGCCGCGCATAAAGATCACCGAGCTGCTGATGGACGTGGACGACTGGACGGGCTTCACCCGCCACTTCGTCCACCTGAAGGACGGCGAACCAGCGAAGGACAAGATGCTGCTGCTGTCCGCCATCCTGGCCGACGCGATCAACCTGGGCCTGACCAAGATGGCCGAGTCCTGCCCCGGCACGACGTACGCCAAGCTGTCATGGCTGCAAGCCTGGCACGTGCGCGACGAAACCTACTCGGCTGCGCTGGCCGAGCTCGTCAACGCCCAGTTCCGTCATGCCTTCGCCGAGCACTGGGGCGACGGCACCACGTCGTCGTCGGACGGGCAGCGCTTCAAGGCCGGCGGCAAGGCCGAGAGCACCGGCCACGTCAATCCGAAGTATGGCAGCGAGCCGGGACGGCTCTTCTACACCCACATCTCCGACCAGTACGCGCCGTTCCACACCAAGGTGGTCAACGTCGGCGTGCGCGACTCGACCTACGTGCTCGACGGCCTGCTCTATCACGAATCCGATCTGCGCATCGAGGAGCACTACACCGACACCGCCGGCTTCACCGACCACGTGTTCGCGCTGATGCACCTCTTGGGCTTCCGCTTCGCGCCGCGCATCCGCGACCTCAAAGACACCAAGCTCTACATCGGGAAGAACGGTGAGGACTACCCGGCGCTGCGCACGATGATCGGCGGCACGCTCAACATCAAGCACATGCGCGCCCATTGGGACGAAATCCTGCGGCTGGCCGCCTCGATCAAGCAGGGCACGGTGACGGCCTCGCTGATGCTTCGGAAGCTCGGCAGCTACCCGCGCCAGAACGGCCTGGCCGTGGCCCTGCGCGAGTTGGGCCGCATTGAGCGCACGCTGTTCATCCTGGACTGGCTGCAAAGTGTCGAGCTGCGCCGCCGAGTCTACGCCGGGCTGAACAAGGGCGAAGCCCGCAACGCGCTGGCCCGCGCCGTGTTCTTCAACCGGCTGGGCGAAATCCGTGACCGCAGCTTCGAGCAGCAGCGCTACCGGGCCAGCGGCCTCAATCTGGTGACGGCCGCCATCGTGCTGTGGAACACCGTCTATCTGGAGCGCTCGACGCAGGCGCTGCGCGATGCCGGCAACGGGATCGACGACGGGTTGCTGCAATACCTGTCGCCGCTGGGCTGGGAGCACATCAACCTCACCGGCGATTACGTGTGGCGACAGAGCCGGAAGGTGGAAGACGGGCAGTTTCGGCCGCTACGCCTCAACGGGAAAGCTTAGCGTACGATTTTCTCCGTTTTCTGTGACGACCCCTGCCTGGGGTTTGCTCACCAGCCCAGCTTGACTTGTCCAGGACTTTTGCGCACAGCCACCTGTAGTTCACATAATACAAATTATGGCTGTTTTGAGAAGAACACTTAAGCGCCTGAAGAGTCACGCAAATATGGTGGTGGTGGGGATGATTCATTTCTGCGCTGGTTGGCAGGGATTGTGTTGCGCCAAAGCCCTTGCTGGGCTTGGGATTGAGGTCTGCGGGGATGGTGCCGGCAGAATGAACAAACCGCGCGAGGACTGCGCACTTTTGCGCGAATCCCGCGCCAGTTCTGGTGTTCAGCGGTTCAGAGTGTTCAGAGTGAATGGACCGACAAGGCCCGCCAGATGATCCAGTCCGGAGAATACCGCTACCTCTCGCCGGTGATCGCATACGACCAAACCACCGGAGTGGTGGGTAAGCTGATTTCCGCCGCGCTGACCAACAATCCCGCCTTGGACGGCATGGAGGAAGTGGCCGCGCTATCCCTTGTGCACCCACACAAGAACGAATCGTCAACCGACGTGGCCGCCTTGATGCACGCGTCCAACGAACTGCTTGCCGCCCTCAGGGCAAAGACGGCCGAAGCCGAACAGTCTCGCACCGAACTGGCCGCGCTGCGCCGGCAGATCGACGATGCGCGCCTGGCCGCCTTGATCGACGACGCGACGCACGGTGGCCGCCTGCTGGCCTATCACGTCGAGGCCGCCCGTAAGCTCGGCAAGGTCGACTTGGCAGCCCTGAGCACCTTGCTCGACCGCCCGCCGCTGGTGCCGCTCGGCACGCAGACCGACGCGCTGCGCGCCCGTGGCTGGAACCCCGATGCGGCGCGGCCAGCCGCGCTCACCAGCGAAAAGCGCCATGTCGCCACCCTGGGCGGACGCACGCCGCAGGAGTTCGCCGCCCTCAAAGCTCGCTTCACCACCGAAGAATCCGGCCACACCGACTAACGGAGACCCTGCAATGATCATCAACCGAGTATCGATGGACGCGGTATTCACCAACTTCCGCGCCGACTACGAGGCCGGCATTCTCGCTGCCAAATCCGCCAAAGACCGCATTGCGATGACGGTCAACAGCGCTGCCAAGGAAGAGACCTACGGCTGGCTGGGCAACAGCAACAGCCTGCGCGAGTGGGTCGGCCAGAAGGTGGTAAGAAACCTGGTGACCACTGGTTTCAGCATCAAGACCGTACGTTCGAAAAATCAGCTCGGCCCGCATGTCCTCGCCAAGGATCGCCGACTTTCCAGTTCGTTAGCAGCGTTATGCATTAGCGCTGATTAGGCCATCAGAATACATGCGTGCTCATCTAGCGAGGTTTGGATTGGCCCTCTGTAGAGCTTTGCCCCTTTGCCAGTTAGAACGTCGATTGAAGCACCCAGTGAACCGACACGCCAATATGTAGTTTGACCGGCTGTATCGCTGGAAGATTTTTTGCCTTCAGGGTGAAAACCGATTTTCAAGTCACCGGTCTCGATATAGGCATACATCTCGTTTTCATATTTCACCCCTGCGCCAACGATATCTGCATACCATTGGGCTGCGTTGTGTATGTCTTCCACAAAGTAAACCGTTGAATCGTACTTTTCCAGCATGTGGCTGCGATGCCTCTTTACATAACGCCGAGCTCAAGCCGCGGCCGTGCCGCAGCGAAGCGGGGGTGTGGCCGTCGGCTTGAAGCTCTGGTTGAACGAAGCCGCACACGCGCCACCACCTGTCGAAGGACTGTGGCTTCAGGAAACGCGCCAGGGGTTGAAAGTCTGAACGCCGGTTGGCTTGAAATCAGCCACGTTCCGAGTGGCAACCGTCATGCCGTGTACAAGCGCCGTAGCCGCAATCAGCCCGTCTCGAACGGGACGAGTGTCCGGCACGTTGAGTCTTGCGCTACGCAGCGCAACGGCAGTATCGACGGGCAAGATGCGACCGGCAAACGCCGGCAGGACGTGATTGTCGAGCCAGGTCCGAAACACTGCGCCCTGCGCCGGGTCTCGCCGTTCAGCGAGCAGCACGCCGATCTCCAGCTCCTGGATCGTGATCACAGACAGATACAACTCGGCGGCGGCCACACTGTCAGCCCACCTCGCAAGGTGTTCATCGGCTTTACCGAGACGAACCTTGCGTAGCTCGGACACCACATTGGTATCGAGGACAAACATCAGGAGAGATCTGCCGGTCGAGCCAGATCGCACAGTTGCGGAATATCAAGCTCAACGCCTTCGATACCGGGCATCGCCAGCAAATCCGCAATCTTCTGACGGCCACCGGTAATCCGCTGATAGTCTTCGATGCTCAACAGAACGTGCGCCGGCCGGCCTCGATCGGTGATAAACACCGGCCCGTTGTTGGCAGCCTTCTTGGCATCACTGGCATGTTGATTGAATTCCCGGCTCGATAGCGTTGTGATCGTCATCATGATGCCTCACCTGATTATTTGTAGTTACATTACTACAAATAATCATCGCTGTGCAAGAGAACCTATTGATCCGGCTCTCAAACAGTCTCAGGCAGCGTATTCGACGCCGGCCCGCGCCTTGACCAGCCGCTACCCTCCCCGCTCCGACTCCAGGATGGCTACGAGCTTCGATGCCCGCTTATAGCCTAGATTCAATCGCCTGGACAGCCAGCTCGATTGAACCGATTCACCGATTGCACTCATCTGCCGCAGATACGGCAAGAGCGGATCATCCGGGGTGCCGTCGCGAGGATCCTCGGAGTGCATCATGTGGTCGCGGTCGTCGAAGAAGTGCTCGAGGAACCCCAGTCGTACGACGCGGGCAGCTTCCATCAGCATGACCTGGTCCTCGATGTCGAACGCGTCGACGAAGCGTTTCATGGCATGATCGAGATTCGATTCGAGTACCTCGAGTGCAAGCCCCGCCGCGATGCGACGCGCCTCCTTCCTCGTGACGGGTAGCGCCATTCCGTTGGAGAAAAAAGGATTGTTCGCCATTCCGATCAGGCGCCCCGGCGCGCTTTGCCACCATGTTTTGTCCGCCCGAATGCCTGTCCGGATGATGAGCGTTCATGGCCGCCCTTGCGATCCTGGTGACCTTTGCGGCCCAGGTTGGCCGACAGCGACTCGGCGATACGGTCCTTGAGCCCGAGGGGGTTGGCCACGCCCCGGAAAAGCACTTCGATGCGATTGCTGCCGGCGCTGGAGAATCCGATATCCCCGTAGCCGAGGATTCGCCCGATCAGGGTGCGGGTGACGTTGATCGAACGGATGTGCCGGCTTTGGACATGATCGATCTTCTGCGCAAACAGCCCTTGCCTGACGGTGACGGCATCCGGGGTGACGGTGTAGCGCGCGGAGAGTTTCAGATGCAGCGCGCGCAGCAGCCCCACCACGCCGACGCCGGCACCGGTCAGTTGTATCAACGCCCAGTCCGCCGTGGTCATCCCCGACAGGTCGAGCGCAGTCGCCCACAGACCGGGTAGCAGGTAGGTCACGAGTCCGATCAGGACCAGGAGCCACCAGATCGCGATCGCGCGGTTCGCGATGCGCAGTTGTATCGACTTATCGGCCATGCCGCCTTCCCCTGTTGTTATGTTGTTTGTTCACAACGCCCTGTCACCGACGCAGGTCGACCCGGACCGCCTGCCCGCTCGGGCACCCGGTTTCCCGGATAAAATGCCGTGTCCGTAACCTTCGCCACGGCCCATGTCCTCTTCCCCATCCGCCTCGAGCACGCTGCTCGACCCCAAGAACGACGCCGTCTTCAAGATGCTGTTCGCGCGCACGCCGCACCTGCTTGCCGATCTCATCAACGCGGTGCGCGGCGACGCCCCGCCGATCGACGTGGTCGAAGTGATCAACCCCGGCATCACGCCGGACGAGTTGGCCGGCAAGTTCATCGTGCTCGACGTGCTCGCGCGCGATCCGTCCGGCCAGATCTTCGAGGTGGAAATGCAGGTGCGCGGCCAGGAATTCTGGTCGGCCCGGGCGCTCTTCTATCTTGCCCGCGCCCTCGGGAACCAGCTCAAGAAGGGAGAGGGTTACACGGAACTGATGCCGGTGATCGGCATCCATCTCTTGAACTTCCAGTGGTCCGACGCCCCCAAGGCGCGCTGGTACTTCACCATGCGCGACGAGGAAGAGCACGACGTGGTGCTGACCTACGCCCTGCAACTCCACATGGTAGAGTTGTCCAAGGCGGAGAAGCTGCGCGCCGGGCAGGCCGGGCCGAACAGCGCCTTCGACGACTGGATCGTCTTTTTCCAGCATTGGCACGAGGAGAACATCATGAGCACCATCACGCACGAGCCGGTCAAGCAGGCCCTGGCCGAGCTGCAGCGCCTGTCCGGCGACGAGGACAGCCGCCGCGCCGCCTTCGTGCGCGAGCGCGCGCTCATCGATGAGCGCAGCGAGCTGCAGGTGGCCGAACGCAGGGGCGAGCAACGGGGCAATCGAACCTAGGAAATCCGTCCAGCATTGTGTCGCCTGACGAAAACGGCGATCGATCGCAGGAAAAACATCATGAAACCACGCACCCACAAGCGCCTGCTGAAGGCCTGGCCCGCGCTCTGTGGCCTGGCGACCTTCGGCATTTTCGCGGCGGTCAGTTTCGCGATGCCCAGTGGATCGCTGGTCATGCCTGCATTCGCCGGCGGACTTGCATGGGTGGCGTCTTATGCAATGCTGCACGCCGAGTCTGGCGATGTAGCCGTGGGTACGGTTAACGAGGATCCTTTTGATGACCTCTACTATCCGACAACCGATTGGTTGAATGGGGTTTCCAGAAACAGCGACGACTGACCTGCTAGCCACTTGCCCCCTCATTTCTGGCCCCCTGTCCCCTCGACCGGGGGTTTCGCTTTTCTGGCCTCCTCTTCCCGCCGAGCCGCCTTGGCCTCCCGCTCGAAGCCGCGCGCTTCCTCGGCCTGTCCATTCGCACCCTTGAGAAGCATCGCACCTATGGCACCGGCCCGACCTACCGCAAGGTCGGCGGCCGCGTCCTCTATGCCGTTCGCGATCTGGAAGCGTGGAGCGCTATCGGCACCCGCAAATCCACCAGCGACAAGAATGCCGGTACGGTCTTCGTCGCCCGCCCGCTGACGCCCGAAGAGCGGGACGAACTGTAAATGCTGCGCGATGACCACCCCAGACCCGCGCAGCCGAGCGAAGACAGTGAGCGCACCCGCCTGGACCCGTTCATCGTGGTGACCGGCGACGCCGCGCCGCGCGACCAGCGCGATTTGATGGAGCGGCCATTCTTCTCGCTGGCGAAGCGGCCACGCCTGAAACCGATCCTTTACCGGGCCGCTGATGTCGAGGTGCAGGTCTTCGCCATGCCCGAACATGGGATGGCAACCATCTGGGACGCCGATGTGCTGATTTGGGCCACCTCGCAACTCGTCGCGGCCGAGAACGCTGGCTTCACCACGTCGCGCTTCTTCCGTTTCATGTTGGGGCTGCCGTGGCAACGCCTGGGCGAAGGCGGCGTCATCTCCTTGGTGTGAACGGCCTGCAATCCGGGATTGCGTCAATAGGCGCAAACCCTGTCCTGCGGCACGCTGGCGCTCATGCTTGATCCCGCCTCCCTTGCCCAGCTCGATGCGCAGCAACTGCGCGAACTGGCCCTATCCTTGACGGGGCAAGTCCCCGGCAAGGACAGGGAGATTCACCTGCGCCAGACCAAGATCGACCAACTCACCCACGAGATGGCGGCACTCAAGCGCTGGAAGTTCGGTCGCAGCACCGAACAACTGGACTCCGGCCAGGCGTTGCTGTTCGAGGAAACCCTTGCGGCAGATCTGGCAGCCATCGAACACGAACTGGATGGCCTGCGCACGCCGCCGGCCAAGCCTCCTGTGTGCCAACCCAAGCGCGCACCGCTGCCACCCGAGTTGCCGCGTACCGAGATCCACCATGAGCCGGATTCCACAGCCTGCGCCAGCGGCTGCCAAATGCAGCGCATCAGCGAGGACGTCAGCGAGAAGCTCGACTACACGCTGGGGCTCTTCAGCGTCGAGCGCCATGTGCGCGGTAAGTGGGTCTGCCGCAGTTGCGAGATGATCCACCAGGCCCCAGTTCCCCCCAGGTGATCGACAAAGGTCTCCCGACCGGGGTTCCTTGCCCAGGTGCTGGTGGCCAAATACGCCGATCACCTTCCGCTCTATCGCCAGGAGGGTATCTTTGCCCGGGCGGGGATGGCGCTCTCGCGCTCGACGCCGGCCCAATGGGTCGGCGTCTGTGGGGGGCAGCTCCAGCCGCTGGTCGACGCACTGAAGGAAGAACTCCATGGTCGAGCGGTGCTGTACGCTGAGGAAACGCCGCTCGAAATGCTGAGCCCTGGCAAGAAGAAGACCCACCGGGCCTATCTCTGGGCCTACGCCGCCGACGCCTTCGAGCCGATCAAAGGGGTGGTCTATGACTTCGCCGAGAGCCGTGTGGGCGAACATGCCCGCACCTTCCTGGGCACGTGGAAAGGCACGCTTGTCTGCGACGACTACGCGGACTACAAGGCCAGCTTTGCCGGGGGCATTCTTGAGGCAGGCTGCATGGCCCATGCGCGTCGGAACTTCTTCGACTTGCAGCACAATGCCACCAACCAGGTGGCTGGCGCGGCGCTAGAATACATCGGTCAGCTCTACGAGATCGAACGGGACGTGAAGGCGCTCGATGCCGAATCGCGCCAGCAGATTCGGCAAGTTCGTGCCAAACCCATCGCCGATGCCCTTCACGAATGGATGCGGCTGACCCGGTAGAAAATCACCGACGGCAGCGCCACCGCCAAAGCCCTCGATTACAGCCTCAAGCGCTGGGCAGCGCTGACCCGCTACCTCGACGATGGGCAGGTACCCATCGACAACAACTGGATCGAGAACCAGATCCGGCCGATTGCCCTTGGGCGGGCGAATTGGCTCTACGTCGGCTCGCTACGCACCGGCAAGCGTGCGGCTGCCGTGATGAGCCTGATCCAGTCGGCCCGCATGAACGGGCATGATCCCCATGCCTACCTGAAAGATGTCCTCATCCGCTTGCCCACCCACAAAGCGAGCCGAATCGGGGAATTGCTGCCGCATTGCTGGCAGCCTGAAAACGCCATCGTCTGAGCATCCGCATTCACGTCAAGGGTGAGTTGGCTGGACGCTTACGATGATTGGCCGGAATCCGGTACTCGACCCAAAAATTGCGGAACATCGAGGACTGGGGATCGACTTCGCCGCGCATCGGTGCTGTGTCTGGGGGTTGAAGGGTACGCTAGGACAGGTGGGTCATCGGATCGTTCACTGGGTTCCGCATCAACCTGCTAACAGGTGTGGGTATCACGGATCGTTGCTCGGCGAGGCATTGCCCGATTAGCGAATACGGTCAAGCCCGCGCCCTGTGCTCCGAAGCAGTTCATCAAAGGCACTCAAGCAGTTTGCGCACCCGTATCATCGCATCTTGAAGAACGCCCTCAATGCTGGTGAACGCAATTGCTCGTTCGCTGCTAGCCCTGCCAGCGGCATGGTTGGCCACCACATTGACGGCCGCATACGGAAGGTCGAGCTCGCGTGCCAATGCCGCTTCGGGCATACCGGTCATGCCGACAAGGTCCGCACCGTCTCTTTCCAGGCGATTGATTTCGGCGGCGGTTTCGAGTCGTGGTCCCTGCGTCGCAGCATAGACTGCACCATCGTGCGCAACGATGCCCGCGTTCGCGGCGGCCGCGAGTATTCGCGCCCTGACCTGATCGTCGTATGGCCTGGTGAAGTCGATGTGATGCACCGGCTTGTCGCCGCCTTCGAAAAAGGTCGCGACCCGCCCCCAGGTGTAGTCGATGATCTGATGTGGCACGACCAATTCCCCCGGCCCGAAGTCGGCCCGGATACCGCCGACCGAGGCAACCGATACGATCGCGGAGACTTTTGCCTGTTTCAGTGCCCAGATGTTCGCTCGATAGTTGACCAGATGTGGGGGAATGGTGTGGCCGTAGCCGTGGCGTGCCAGGAATACGACCGGTTGCCCGCCCAGTTCGCCAAAGGTCAGCGCACCGGAAGGTTCGCCGTAAGGCGTGCGAACCACTTCGCGGCGCACGATGGCAAGGTTCGAAAGCTGGGTGAGTCCGCTACCGCCGATGATGGCCAACATGTAGATTCGCTCCGGTGAAAGGCGCGCCGATTCTAGCACGCAGGCCGATTCCCGAACGGCATCACCGGCGCCGAGCCATGAAGCCTCGCTGGAGCGTGTCGGATTTGACAGCGAAACGAGACCGCTCGATGCTGCATCGCGACATCAGATGCTATACTTCGGAACTTTATTCAAAAATCGGCCTACCATGTCCCGCGCCATACGAAACATTGCCATCATCGCACACGTCGATCATGGTAAAACCACGCTCGTCGACCAGTTGCTCCGGCAGTCTGGCACTTTCGCCGCCCATCAGAGCGTGGGCGAACGCATCATGGACAGCAACGATATCGAAAAGGAACGTGGAATCACGATTCTTTCGAAGAATTGCGCGATCCAGTACCGCGATACCCATATCAATATCGTCGATACCCCGGGGCACGCCGACTTTGGCGGCGAGGTCGAGCGGGTGCTGTCGATGGTCGATGGTGTGCTGCTGCTTGTCGATGCCGTCGAAGGCCCGATGCCGCAGACGCGCTTCGTCACCCGCAAGGCACTGGCACTGGGGCTGAAGCCGATCGTCGTGATCAACAAGATCGACCGCCCGGGCAGCCGTCCCGACTGGGTCATCAACCACACGTTCGACCTGTTCGACAAGCTCGGTGCTACCGAGCAGCAGCTTGATTTTCCAGTTGTTTATGCGTCCGCGCTGAACGGTTACGCGATGCTGGACGCAAGCGAGAAAGGCACGGACATGAAGCCGCTGTTCGAAGCGATCCTCGCCCATACGCCGCAGCCCGAGGTCGATTCCAAAGGTCCGCTGCAACTCCAAATCTGTTCGCTCGACTACTCGACCTATATCGGACAGCTCGGTATCGGGCGAATCAAGCGCGGCCGCATTCGCCCGAACCAGGACATCGTGGTGATGTACGGCGAAGAGAACCGCGGCAAGGCGAAGGTCGGCCAGGTGCTCACCTTCAAGGGCCTCGATCGCAGCCAGGCCGAAACCGCCGAAGCAGGCGACATCGTGTTGGTCTCGGGCATCGATCAGGTCAATATCGGGGTCACCCTCTGTGATCCGGAGCGCATCGAGGGCATGAAACCGATCGCCGTCGATGAGCCGACTCTGACCATGAATTTCGTCGTCAACAGTTCGCCCCTCGCGGGGCGTGAGGGCAAGTTCGTGACCAGCCGCCAGATCCGCGAGCGGCTCGAGAAGGAGTTGCTCAAGAACGTCGCACTGCGGGTCGAATACACCAACGATTCGGACGTCTTCGTCGTATCGGGTCGTGGTGAGCTCCATCTCACGATCCTGCTCGAGAACATGCGCCGCGAGGGCTTCGAGCTTGCCGTAGGTCGTCCCCGGGTGGTTTTCCGCGAGGTGGATGGCGTCCGCTACGAACCGTACGAAATGCTGACCGTCGATGTCGATGAGGAACATCAGGGCGCGATCATGGAGGAGCTCGGCCGCCGCCGCGGCGACCTGCAGGACATGCAGCCGGATGGCCGCGGGCGCGTGCGCTTGGAGTACCGCATTCCGGCGCGCGGGCTGATCGGGTTCCAGGGCGAATTCCTGACCTTGACGCGCGGCACCGGTCTGGCGAGTCATGTTTTCGATGACTATGGCCCAATGGCCGGCGCCATGAGCGAACGTCGCAACGGTGTGCTCATCTCTCAAGACGATGGCCAGGCGGTTGCTTATGCGCTATGGAAACTCCAGGATCGCGGCCGCATGTTCGTGAGCCACAACGACCCGGTATATGAAGGCATGATCATAGGCATCCATAGCCGTGACAATGACCTGGTCGTCAACCCGATCAAGGGCAAACAGCTCACCAACGTTCGCGCGTCGGGCACGGATGAGGCTGTTCGCCTGGTGCCGCCGATCCAGCTCACGCTCGAATCGGCCATCGAGTTCATCGCCGACGACGAACTGGTCGAGATCACGCCCAAGTCGATCCGCCTGCGCAAGCGCTACCTGACCGAGAACGAACGCAAGCGTGCCGCCAAGGCCGAGAGCTGAGCGTTACTCCTTGCCCAGGGCATGACGGGATTGCAGTCCCGTCCCGGCCCCCACCCTGGAGGCCGGGCTGGCGCAAATGGCCGTGCAACGGCGTTGTCTATTGCCTATCGGTCGGTAGCCGGGCAACGCCCAACCCCGACCTGTGTATCCGTCAGGGATAGCTTCTGTCTTCGTCGGCACCGGCCGGGAAGGCTTCCTCGAAATCCAGCCTCGGTTTCGGGTTGCGCGCACCGGTCGTAATATCTTTTACGAACGCGGGGCCGGACAATGCTCCAGGTTGCTTGCGTAGCCCTTCCTCGATTCTGGCCAGCATGTACGGAAAGAATGGGTTCGAATTGACGCGGAGTATCGTGTCCAGGTTCATGACCAAGGCGCCGCGTTCGCCGCGTGCCACCAGATTTCCGAGGTTTACCCCGAAGTCTTCGCTCGGGTCGGGCGTCAAGCCGTACAACCCGTCATCCAGTGGAAATGGCAACGCCACATGCGAAAGCGAAAAGATCTCGGCAGGATAGCGAATGCCCAGCGGCCGTATCACCCCCTCGGTCTGCCCGGCGGCAATCGTCTTCGCAACCGTCTCGGTGTCGCCGACAGCCGCGTTCGCGACGATGGTCAGTGCGAATCGTGACGGGGGTTCTGGCAGCAGCCGATCGAGCGCGCTCGCCGAGTCGGGTCGCAGCATCGGGTTGAACTTGACCGTGCGGTTGACGTCGAACAGCACCAGTTCGCTGCCATTGGCCGGAAGATACTCGTAGAGTCCCGAAATCACCGCTCGGGTGCTGACGGTGTGATCCAGCACCGACTGAAAAGTGAGTATCGGCGGCAACACATCCAGACCACCGCTCGCGAACATGCGTTCGATCTGGGTCTGGAGCGCATCGGTCAGCCGGTACGACTGGCGCGCACCGTTCACCGGAAACGAGTTGTATTTGAACGGATTGAATTCAGGCTGAGTGCCCAGCCAGGCACTCCTTGCGAACGCGGGAAACATCGCGGGCAGACCGGCGAGGCCCGCGAATCGCGCAAAGCGTGTCACGCCGATCATCGGTGAAATCAGAACGATCCGGTCGACCCGGGCAAGCGCTCCATCTTCGATGGCATCGAGCGCATATTTGACCGCCAGCGCACCGCCGTTCGAGTAGCCGATGATATGCAGCGGCCGAGCGTCCCCTGCCCTGCCCTGCGCTTCGCGCACTGCCAGCCGCGTCGCAGCGAGCCAGGACTCCCAGTCGGCCGTCGTCAGCCCGCCCGGGACGGTGCCGTGGCCAGGCAGCCGGATACCCACTGCCACGAATCCAGCATCGGCATAGGCGCGCGCCACATGCCGCATGCTGTACGGAGAATCGGTGAGCCCGTGCAGCAGGACCGCCGCCCCGACGACGTCCCCCATCGGCTCGATGACGAACGAGCGATTCCAGTCCCGGGCGAAGCGCGCCGGATAAACCGGGCTTTCCGCGAAATACCGGTTGTAGGGCACCTGGCCGTCGGTCGCCATGGTCTGGCTGACCTCGGCACGTACACTCGCGAAGATTTCGTCCTCGGCCTGGACGTAGGCTTTCCAGTCGGCCCGATCGATGCTATCGACGCCGAGCTCCCGTGGTACGAAGATATGCCAGGGATCGAGTGGTGGTCCCTTGTGAGCCTCCAGCGCGACCAGCCCCAACACTGCCACGACGGCGACCACGAGAAACACAACGGCCCACCACAAGAGCCTGACGATGAATCGCATACGCACCCCGTGTCCGGTCTCGAGCAAGCCCCCGCGGCCTGTCAAGGCCGAGCCGGCGAGTAGCGCCGACTCGCGCGGGCCGGAAAAGTGTCTGTCAGCGCGCGACCCGGGCCGTCGCACCGTCGCGAATCACGCGCACCCAGTCGCCCGGCCTGAAATTGTCGCCCTCATCCTCTTGAACGATTGAGATCAACTGACCGTTCTGCAGGCGTATGGTGACCTCGACCCCCGGCATGCTGGTGGCCCGGTTCTCGATCGCCGAACCCGCCACGCCGCCTGCCACCGCGCCAAGCACGGTCGCAATCGACCGCCCCGTACCGCCACCGACCGCGCTGCCCGCCAGACCGCCGACGGCCGCACCCGCCACCGGGCCGACCGCGCTACGGGTACCCTCGATGCGCACATACCTGACCGCGTCGACGGTGCCGTACTCGACGGTCATCACCCGCCGGGTTTCTCCGCGCTGAAACGAGCTGCCACCCGTGGATGTCGCACATCCGGCCAGCCCGAGCATCGCCACTGCGCATCCAACCAGGGCCCATTGATTGATCTTCATCTACTTTTCGCCATACAGAGGTTAAACAAAGCACTCTTGCGCGCCATCGACCCAAGCCGATCCGGAACCGCCGGTATCCTGAAACGGCACCCCCTCCAGGAAGGGCGCCGTCGGGACGGTCGAAAGAATGCCAACGCGCAATTGTACCCAAAGCGACATTGGCATTTCCTGCAATTTTCCTGGGGATTCGAAAGTTGCCCGGCCAGGCAACGACACCCGATCACTCCGCAACATCGCCGCCCGTCCACCGATCGAGCGCCTCGAGTACGTACGGAATCGCGGGGGGCTCCGTCTCGGCCGAAAAGACACGCAGAAACATGCCCCGGTGGGACGCGTTGACGATCACTGGCGGCGGATATGCCGGGAGCGCGATCGAGTCGAGCGCAACGACGCCGTCGCCGAGCGTCGGGCTCAGCTCGGTCAGCTTGCCGGCTATCAGCACGACCGGAACGTCGGCCGGCCACGGGCGGGCGTTCAGGGCATCGAGAAAGTCGCTGCCGGGGCGCAGGTCGATCTTGGCGACCCCGGTGCCGTCGCGCAAACCGGCAAACGCGGGATGCCGCTTCTCGGCCATCGCGGGAAGCTGGTCGCGAAACTCGAGCAGCGCACGCATCCTCGCCCACTCCGAGCCCTGGTTCGGCGTTCCGCCCAGGATCAGCCCGGCCACCGGTGCGCCAGCGGTGCGTTCGGGTACGCCGACCGGATGCCGCCACCGCGACACGAACTCCCGAATCACCAGCCCGCCCATGCTGTGGCCGACAAGAAACACCGGCCTGTCGGGATCGAACGTGTGCCAGTGGCTGGCCAGAAAGGCCGCGCTGCGGTCGATACCCTGATCGTTCGGATAGCGCAACTCCCACACCTGATGGCCGCGCGCGCCGAGCGCCGGGATGAGGTCGCGCCAGATCGTTCCGGGCTCGTCCAGACCATGCACGAGCACCACGACCGGCGCATCGGCACCCTCACCGGGGGTGCGCTGGTAGAGTCCGTGCCAGCCGTCATCCTGGTCCATCACATCGGTGAACCGGGTCTCGAGCCACTCATGAACCGCAACCCGCAGCGTGCGTTCCGCGGCCGGATTGAACTCGGTCCATCCGGCCCACGCAGCCCAGCCGAGCACGATCGACGCGATGACGAACCACAGCGCCCACCGCGATCGCGGTCGGGCCATGTCGGCCGCGATCGCGGCGGGCGCGACGGCGGCATGTGCTTCTTGCTTGTTTGCGACCACTCAAGCGCGCCCCGGATCAGGCCGAGCGGTTCGCGAGATACTCGGCGAATTCCTTACCCACCTCGGGATGGCGCAAACCGAGTTCGACCGACGCCTTGAGGTATCCGAGTTTGGAGCCGCAGTCGTAGCGGACGCCGGAAAACTGGAACGACAGCACGGCCTCTTCGCGCAGCAAGGACGCGATCGCGTCGGTCAATTGCAGCTCACCCCCGGCACCGGGCTCGAGCGCGCGAAGATGATCGAAGACCCGCGGCGTGAGGATGTAGCGACCCACGACTGCCTGGGTGGAGGGCGCATCTCCGGGCTTGGGTTTTTCGATGATGCCGGTCACGCGCTGTACGTCGCCAGTGCGCGCCTCGGTGCTCACGATACCGTATTGGCGGGTGTCTTCGCGCGGCACCGTCATCGTGCCCAACACCGAGCAGCGATTGTAGTTATACACGCCGACCATCTGCTGCATGATCGAATCGCCGCCGCCGTTGTCGAGGAGGTCATCCGCGAGCAGCACCGCAAAGGGCTCGTCGTCTCCGACCACGGCCGAGGCACACAATACGGCGTGCCCCAGTCCCAAGGCTTCGGGTTGGCGGATGTAGATACAGTTCACGCCTTTCGGCACCGTCTTGCGCAGGATTTCGAGAAGCGCCTGCTTGCCGCGGGCCTGAAGTTCGGTTTCGAGCTCGTAGGCCTTGTCGAAGTGATCCTCGATCGATCGCTTGGTGCGACCGGTGATGAAGATCATGTCGGTGATTCCCGCCGCGACCGCCTCTTCGACCGCGTATTGAATCAAGGGTTTGTCGACGATGGGCAGCATCTCCTTGGGACTCGCCTTGGTGGCCGGCAGAAAGCGCGTCCCCATGCCCGCCACCGGAAACACCGCCTTGGTAACCTTTTTCATGCCTGAGAATCTCCCTGGTTCGATGCGGGCAGTGCGCCCGTCTGCATGAGTGCGAGCAATTCCTGCTCGGTGATGATCCTGACGCCGAGGCTCAGCGCCTTTTCCCGCTTCGAGCCCGCATCGGTGCCCGCCACGACGAAATCGGTCTTCTTCGACACCGCCCCGCTGACCTTGCCGCCCTCGCCTTCGATCAGCGCCTTGGCCTCGTCGCGGCTCAGCGTGGGCAGTGCCCCGGTCAGCACGAAGGTCTTGCCGCTCGCGCGCCCTTGCGGCGCGTAGCCCGGCGGCCCCTCCTCCCAGCGCACGCCGCATGCTCGCAATTGTGCAATCACTTCGCAGTTGTGGGGTTCGGCAAAGAACTCGGCGATGCAGCGCGCCACCACCGGCCCCACGTCGGACACGCACTGCAGGCTCACGCAGTCGGCCGCGCTCAGGGCGTCGAGACTGCCGAAATGGCGTGCGAGATCACGGGCCGTGGCTTCGCCGACGTTACGGATGCCGAGTGCGAATATCACCCGGGCAAGCGTCGTGTTGCGGCTCTTCTCGATCGCGGCAAGCAGATTGTGCGCCGATCGTTCGCCCATACGTTCGAGGTTGGCAAGCGCCAGCACTCCCAGTCGATAGAGATCGACCGGCGACTTGACGATGCCTGCATCGACCAGTTGATCGACCACCTTGTCGCCCAGACCCTCGATATCCATCGCCCGGCGGCCCGCAAAATGGAGCAGCGCCTGCTTGCGCTGCGCCGGGCAGAACAAGCCCCCGGTGCACCGTGCGACCGCCTCGTCGTCGCCCTTCGCGACATGCGAGCCGCACACCGGGCACAACGGAAACCGCGCCAGCAGATCGAATCGCGGCGGATCGCCCTCGCGCCGCGCCAACACCGGCGCCACCACCTCCGGAATCACGTCGCCGGCGCGACGAACGATCACCCAGTCGCCGACGCGCACATCCTTGCGCGCGATCTCGTCCTGATTGTGCAGAGTCGCATTGGTGACGGTCACGCCCCCGACGAACACCGGTTCGAGCCGCGCCACCGGCGTCAGCGCGCCGGTGCGGCCCACCTGCACATCGATATCCACCAGGCGGGTGATCTCTTCCTGCGCCGGATACTTGTGGGCTACTGCCCAGCGGGGCTCACGGGTCACGAAACCGAGACGCCGCTGCAGATCGATCCGGTTGACCTTGTACACCACGCCGTCGATGTCGTAGGGCAACGACGCCCGCAACCCGGCGATCCGGTCATGAAAGGCAATCAGTGCCTCGGGCCCCACGGCCAGCACGCGGTGCTCGCAAACTGGCAAACCGAAGCCGGCCAGGCGGTCGAGCAAGCCAGACTGCGAGTCCGGAAGCTCGAAACCATCGTGCTCGCCCACGCCATAAGCGAAGAAGGACAACGGCCGGCGAGCGGAAATGCGTGGATCGAGTTGCCGGATCGCGCCAGCCGCGGCGTTGCGCGGATTGACGAACACCTTGTCGTGCGCGGCGCCGGCCTGCGCGTTCAAACGCTCGAAATCGTCCCTGCGCATGTAGATTTCGCCACGCACCTCGATCAGCGCGGGGGCGGCGCCTTCGAGCAGCAGTGGAATCTGCCTGATCGCGCGTACGTTGTGGGTGACGTCCTCGCCGGTGTCGCCGTCACCCCGGGTGGCCGCGCGCACCAGTACGCCGTGTTCGTAGCGGAGGCTGATCGCCAGCCCGTCGAACTTGAGCTCGCCCTGATACACCAGTGCCGGATCGTTCGCGGTCAGTTCGAGCGCATTCCGCACCCGGGTATCGAAGTTGATGACGCCGCCGGCCGTGGTGTCGGTTTCGGTACGGATCGACAGCATCGGCACGCCATGGCGCACCGGCGCGAGCGCCGGAATCGGCGCGCCGCCGACGCGCTGGGTCGGCGAATCAGGCGAGGCGAGTCCGGGGTGGGTCTGCTCGAGGGCTTGCAGTTCGGCAAACAGCCGGTCGTACTCGGCATCCGATACCACGGGTGCATCGAGCACGTAGTAGGCATGATCATGACGCCTGATCTCGTTGCGCAGTGCCTCGATGCGCGCCGCAACCTCGACGCCGGGCGAGATCATGCCGCGAACAACCGCAGCGCAAGCGAACTGCCCGCCGGTACCCCCGCCTCATCCATCTGCGCCTGAAAGTGCTGAATCTGCGAACGGATCAGCGCGACCGATTCGGGGCCGAAACTGGCGCGGTTGTCGTCGACCACTTTTCCGTCCAGCGAATGCGCCATCTGGTTCGCCTGGCGCATCATGCGGTCGAAAACCGTCACGCCCTCCGCAACCAGTGGCACATCGATGACCAGCGTGATGCCGTTGGTGTGCAGATTGCGCATTTCGGACGCGGCAAACAGGCCGGGCTCCAGGTTCGCCAGCGAGAACAGCACCCGCCCCTCTTCGTCCTGGGCATGGAATGCGCCGTCCTCGCCTATGATCATGCCGCTCGCTTCGGCCAGGGCCCTGACTTTGGTTCCGGCAAACGGCTGGTTCTGGCTGACGATATTGATGCCTACCTGGACATCCACGCCGGCGCAGAACCGATCGATCTCGGCCGCGGCCGTCAGCGAGGCCACCCGCGCGGGCAGGTTTGCGGGTACGGCGAGAAACTGGTCGGCTACCCGCTGTACCCCATTCGAAAACAGCCCGAAATCCTGATCGGTGATCGCGCCCTGCCGATTCACCATCTGCATGGCCGCGCAGAACCAGTGAAAGCACCCGGCGCTATGCGCGGTCAGCAGGCGCCACACGTTGGCCGAATCGTCGAAACCGAACCAGCGCACGCTGCGCTGCAACTCGGCCAGCGCCTCGCGCTGGGCGGTCCACAAGCGCTGCACGTCGAGCGGTTCGATCGACTCGATCTGGATCACGCAATCGACCCGGGTGTCGACCTGCTCGGGCACGCCCGGCGTCGCGTGCCTGCCGCTGCCCTTGCCGAGCGGCGCGGCACTGATCGGTGCCTCCTCGCCGTCGCCGCGCCCGGCGCCGAACTGTGGCTCGGAACGCTCGCGCACGCCGTTCTCCGATGGCTCCTGCGGGTCGAGCAAGACATCGCGATGATCCGAGCGGAACGTGCGCTCCGCATGCTTGCGCTGCTTGCGCTCCTGCCACTTGTTGTACGCGATGATTCCAACCACGGCGACCACACCCAGCGCCACCAGCCCGATCTGCAATTCGCTATCCATTTGATTTCCTGTAGTCACGCCGCCACCGGATCAGCCAGTCGCAACGCCTCTTCAATATCGACTTCGACCACCCTAGACACGCCTTGCTCCTGCATCGTCACCCCCACCAGTTGCTGCGCGATCTCCATCGTGATCTTGCTGTGACTGATGAACACGAACTGCGTCTGCGACGACATGCGCTTGACCATCTGACAGTATCGCTCAGTATTTGCGTCGTCCAAAGGCGCATCGACCTCGTCGAGCATGCAGAACGGCGCCGGGTTGAGCTGAAACATCGCGAACACCAGTGCAATCGCGGTCAGGGCCTTTTCACCACCGGACAGCAAGTGGATCGAGGTGTTCTTCTTGCCCGGCGGCTGCGCCACGATCTGGATTCCGGCGTCGAGGATCTCATCGCCGGTCAGGACCAGACCCGCCTGCCCGCCGCCGAACAACTGGGGGAAAAGCGTGCTGAAATGCTGGGTTACGGTATCGTAAGTTTCCTGCAGTTGTTCGCGCGTCTCGCGATCGATACGCCTGATGGCATCTTCGAGGGTCAGGATCGCCTGCATCAGATCGTCATACTGCGCGTCGAGGTACTGCTTGCGCTCCTGCGAGGTCTTGAGTTCGTCGAGCGCGGCCAGATTGACCTGGCCAAGCTCCGCAAGTTCGCGCGCCAGCCTGGCGACATCGCGCTGCAGCGCCGTTTCCTTGAGATCCGCTGTCACCAACGGTAACAATATGGCTTCGTCGGCATTCGCTTCGAGCAGGCGTTCGGCAAACTGCTGGGCGGCGAGCTCGGACGCCTGCATCGACAGGCGCAACTCGCCGACCCGTGCCCGCGCCGGTGCCGCCTGTTGCTCGGTCGCCAGCCTGAGCTCTTCGGTCTCGCGCAGACTCGCCGCCGCCTGCTCCTGAGCATCGCGGCAAATGGCCAGGGCGGCTTCGCGGGACTGGCGCAACTGCAGCGCCTCCTGCAGTGCAGCCGCGCTGCGGTTGGTGGCGCTTGCTTCGAGCTCCTGTTCGCGCTGCGCGGATTCATCATCGATGCGCGCGAGCTGGTCGCCCGCCAACTGCAGGTTGCGCACGATGTCTTCCAGCTTGGCGCCGCATTCGCGCTCCGAAAAACGGGCTTCCTGCAACTCTCTCGCCACGCCCTGCTCCAGCGCGCGCGCATCGCGCAGCTGCCGCTCGTGCTCGATGAACATCTCGGTGGCGGCATCGAAGCGCTCGCGCTGCAGTTCGGCCAGTTCCGCGCAACGGGCGCGTTCGGTCTCGGCGCGGGCAAGGTGTTCGCGCTCGACCGCCTCGAGCCGCGCCAGATCTTCGAGATCGCCCGCCAGGCGCGCGCTGCGCTCCTCGAAACGCTGATGCGCCTGAGTGAGTTTCAGATGGTGCACCTCTTCGTCATGAAACTGCTGCTGGGCGAGCTGGAGTTCCCGCCGGGTCGCCGTACTCCGCTCCTGGAGATCGTGGGCATGGGCCTCGGCGCCGAGCAATGCCGCATGCGCCGCATGCGCCTCGTCGTCGAGCGCTCCCAGGCTCTCGGCAAGCGCGTCGATTTCGCGCTGCCGCTCCATCACGCCGTGGGTGCGATCGTCTGCGGCGAAGTGCACCAGGCTGTGGCGGGTCAGCACCTGGCCGTGCTTGTTGACCAGCCTCACGCCTTCGTCCAGCGAACCGCGGCGGTCGACCCAGTCCTCCAGCGACTCGACCGCAAAGCAGCGCTCGAAGCATTCGGCCAGCACCGCGCGCAGGGCGGGTTCGGCAAGCGTGAGCTTTTCCAGCAACGCCATGCTCCCGGCCGGGATGGCGTCGAACTGCGAACGAACCGCGACGGCGTCGGAAGGCAGTATCAACGCCAGCGAGTCGGGCGGCGCGTCGTCGAGCAAGGCCACTGTGGCTGCACCGAGATCCCCGGTCAAGGCGGCAAGATGCTCCCGCAGAACCGCCTCGATCGCGCGCTCCCACCCCGGCTCGACCTGAATCGATTTCCAGAGGGGCGCGAGATCGTCGAGACGATGGCGCTTGAGCCAGTCGCCCAGGCGTCCCTGGCGCTGGGTGCGCGACTGGACTTGCACCAGTGCGTCGCGACGCGCACGCAATTCGGTCAGCTTGCGCTGAGCGCGGCGTTCCTGTTCGAGCGCTGCCTTGAGCACGCCTTGCGCATCCGGCAGGCGTTGCTGGAGGGATGCAAGCGTGTCCTGCAGTCCGTCGAGTTGCGTCTGCAGCGACTGGATGCGCTCTTCGGACTGTGCCAACGCCAGTTCGTCCGGGCCGCTCAGCGTGCCGCGTTCGCTGTCGAGCCGGTCGCGCCGCTGGGCCAACGCTTCGAGCGCGCGCAACGCGCTGGCACGGTTCGCGTCCTCGACCCGCAACTGCTGCTCGGTCTGAGAGACCTCGCGCCGCGCCGCCGCGACGGTTGCCTCTGACGCCTGCCGGGCCGTTTCTGCCGCCGGAACGGTATCGGCCAGCTCGTCATGCCGAGCCTCGGCCTGCGCCACCCGCATCCGGGCATTGTCGAGCAACGCGTCCCACCGGGCCTGGTCGGCCTCGCCTGCGTTCTGCCGCGACGCCCAGTGCTGGCGTTCTCGCTCCAATTCGTCGATCCGGCCCAGCAAACGCTTGCGCGTGTCGCCCAGATGCTTGAGTTCGGATTCTAGACGGCTGACTTCGGCACTGGCCGCAAACAGGTCGGTCTGTGCGCCATGGGTAGACTCGGAGGCCGCGAAATGCGCTTCGCGCGCCGCTTCGACCGCCGATTCCAGCGATTGCAGGCGCGCACTATCCGCCTCCATGCGCGTGGACAGGGTGCCGAGTTCGGCCAGCAACCGGTCGCGCTCGGACAAGGCCTCGTTGCGCTTCAGCAGCCACAGGAGCTGCTGACGCTCGGCATGCGCCGCGCTCAGGGTTTGAAAGCGCGCCGCGACCGCAGCCTGAACCTCGAGCCGCTCGACCCGCTGGCCGAGTTCCAGGCGGATGTCGTCGAGGCGCGCGAGGTTGTCGCGGGCGTCGGACAGCCTGCCCTCGGTCTCCTTGCGCCGCTCCCGGTATTTGGTGACACCCGCCGCTTCTTCCAGGAAGCCGCGTATTTCTTCGGGCCGGGCTTCGATGATGCGCGAGATCATGCCTTGTTCGATGATCGCGTAGGCGCGCGGGCCGAGGCCGGTGCCCAGGAACAGGTCGATCACGTCCTTGCGCCGGACTTGCGTGCCGTTGATGTAATAGGTGGAGTCGCCGCTGCGGTCGAGTACCCGCTTGACCGCGAGTTCGGCATAGCGCGACCACTGGCCGGCCGCCTTGCCTTCGGCGTTGTCGAACACGAGTTCGACGCTGGCGCGTGAAACCGGCTTGCGGGTCGTCGAGCCGTTGAAGATGACGTCCTGCATCGACTCGCCGCGCAGCGCGCTGGCACGCGTTTCTCCGAGCACCCAGCGTACCGCGTCGATGATGTTTGATTTGCCGCAGCCGTTCGGCCCGACGACGCCGACGAGATGGCCGGGTGTGAGAACCGTGGTGGGATCGACGAATGTCTTGAAACCGGCGAGTTTGAGCTTGGAAAGACGCACGTCAGTACTTCTGGGTCGGGGCTGCGAATTGCGCGGCATGATACCATCTGACGCCGACGGGCCGACAAGCCCGCAATCTTTTGTTATGCGTATTCGATCCAGCGTGAATCCAGATCTCGACCGACTCCAGAGTTATCCCTTCGAAAAACTCCGAACGCTGTTCCAAGGGCTGATTGCGCCACCCGATTATCCCCTCGTCAGATTGTCGATCGGTGAACCGCAGCATCCAACCCCGGCTTTCATCGAGCAGGCGTTGACGGACAATGTCGATGGCTTGTCGATCTATCCGACCACCCAGGGCACCGATGCATTGCGCGCGGCCATCGCGGCCTGGCTGGAGCGGCGGTACGGCTTCGCCGGTATCGACCCGAACTCGCAAGTGCTGCCGGTAAACGGTTCGCGCGAGGCTTTGTTCGCGATCGCCCAGTGTGTCATCGATCGCACGGCAGACGCGAACGTGCTTTCGCCCAATCCGTTCTACCAGATCTACGAGGGCGCGGCCCTCCTCGCCGGCGCCAATCCGGTCTTCGTCGACAATCGCCCCGAAAACGGATTCGCGTCGGACCTCGCCAGCATCCCCGAGCAGGTCTGGCGGGACATGCAGTTGGCCTATGTCTGCTCGCCGGGCAACCCTACCGGACGGGTCATGAGCCTCGACGAATGGGCGGCGCTGTTCGCGCTGTCGGATCGTCACGATTTCGTGATCGCCGCCGACGAGTGCTACTCCGAAATCTACTTCGACGAAGAGGCCCCGCCGCTCGGGGCGCTCGAAGCCGCCAGGCAACTCGGGCGCGGCGATTTTCGCAATCTGGTCGTGTTCTCGAGCCTGTCGAAGCGCTCCAACGTGCCGGGCATGCGCTCGGGTTTCGTCGCGGGCGATGCGGCCGTTCTCAAGGCATTCCTGCGTTATCGCACCTATCATGGGTGCGCGATGAGCGTCGCCGTCCAAGCCGCCTCGGCGGCCGCGTGGTCCGACGAAACGCATGTGATCGAAAACCGGCGCCTGTATCGCGAAAAATTCGAGCAGGTGATGCCGATTCTCGCGCCATGGCTCAAGTTCGAACGCCCTGATGCCGGTTTCTACCTGTGGGCGCGAACACCGATCGGGGATACCGAATTCGCTCGGCAATTGCAGGCTACCTATAATGTAACCGTTCTTCCCGGCAGCTTCCTTGCGCGCGAAGGCGCGAACGGCAATCCCGGCCAGGGTTTCGTGCGTATCGCGCTGGTCGCGGAGACGGCCGAATGCGTCGAAGCGGCCGAACGGATCGCCGCGTTTTGCCGGACCTTGTAATCGGGCGGCGATCACCCTTCTTGGCTTGACGTAACGAAGACCTGCCCGATGGTCGTTTGCCCCCATCGCCGGGATGTGCCGGGCTGCGGCGTCCAACAATCACCTTTCACCGACTTTATGGAATACCCATGCAAGAACTACAGAAAATCATTGATGAAGCTTTTGAAAACCGCGCCAACCTTTCGCCCGCGTCGGCGCCGGTCATCGTGCGTGATGCCGTCGAGTCGGTCATTGCCGGGCTCGACGCTGGCCAGTTGCGCGTAGCACAAAAGATCGATGGCCAGTGGGTCGTCAATCAGTGGATCAAGAAAGCCGTCCTGATTTCGTTCCGGCTGGCCGACAATCAGGTGATGCCGGGGGGCGCGACCCAGTATTTCGACAAGGTGCCGACCAAGTTCGGCGACTACACGCCCGAACAGTTCCGCGAGGGCGGGTTCCGGGTCGTACCGCCGGCCGTCGCCCGCAAGGGTAGTTTCGTCGCGCGCAACGTCGTGCTGATGCCCTCGTACGTTAACATCGGCGCCTATGTCGATGAAGGCAGCATGGTCGACACTTGGGCAACGGTCGGCTCGTGCGCGCAGATCGGCAAGAACGTGCATCTGTCGGGCGGCGTCGGCATCGGCGGCGTGCTGGAGCCGGTGCAGGCGGGCCCGGTGATCATCGAGGACAACGTGTTCGTCGGTGCCCGTTCGGAAGTCGTCGAGGGCGTGATCATCGAAGAAAACGCGGTGTTGTCGATGGGGGTCTATATCGGGCAGAGCACCCGCATCTACGACCGCGAAACGGGCGAGATACACTATGGCCGAGTCCCTTCGGGCGCGGTGGTGGTGCCGGGAAGCCTGCCGTCGGCGGACGGCAAGTACAGCCTGTATTGTGCGGTCATCGTGAAGCGGGTCGACGCGCAGACGCGCGCCAAGACCGGCATCAACGAGCTGTTGCGTGGCGCCTGAACCAGGACCTGCACGCGCGAGTGGCGCCGCCGAGGGGGCCGCTCGCATGAACCTGTATGACCGGAGCGGAGAATCATCGCAATGATATTCGACAAGCTGTTCCAGTTGATGGCCGAGAAGCAGGCGTCGGATCTTTTCATCACCGCAGGTGCCCCGATCCATATCAAGATCCAGGGCCATACCATGCCGATCAATCAGCAGGTCATGGAACCTCCGATGATCGAGCGCATGGTCTACGAGATGATGAAGCCCGAGCAGATCGCCCAGTTCGAGCGCGACAAGGAGCTCAACCTCTCGCATGGCGTCAAGACGCTCGGCAACTTCCGGATCAACGTGTTCTGGCAGCGCAACAGCATCAGTTCGGTCGTACGCTTCATTCAGGGCGACATCCCCAGCCTCGACAGCCTAGGGCTGCCGGTCGTGCTTTCCGAGGTCGTCATGGAAAAGCGCGGGCTGGTGCTAGTCGTCGGCTCGACCGGTTCGGGCAAGTCGACGACGCTCGCATCGATGATCGATCATCGCAACCGCAATCGGACCGGACACATTCTCACGGTCGAGGATCCGATCGAATACCTGTTCAAGCATCGCCGCTCGGTCGTCAACCAGCGTGAAGTCGGCATCGATACCCACAGTTGGCACGATGCGCTGCGAAATGCAATGCGTCAGGCGCCCGACTGCATCCTGATCGGCGAGATCCGGGATCGCGAGACGATGCAGGCCGCGCTCGCCTACGCGCAAACCGGCCACCTTTGCCTTGCCACGCTGCACGCCAACAACGCCTACCACGCGCTCAATCGGATCGTCAACTTCTTTCCGCTCGAGAACCGCTCGCTGCTCTATCTCGATCTTGCGGTCGCGCTCAAGTGCATACTTTCGCAACGCCTGGCCCGCAAGCCCGACGGCAAGCGCACACCGTCGGTAGAGATCCTGATGAATACCCGGCACATCTCGGAGCTGATCCAGCGCGGTGAGCTCAACGAAATCAAGGAGGCGATGGAACAAAGCCTCGCACCGGGATCGCAGACTTTCGAGCAAGACTTGTTTCGTCTCTATCACGAGAAGGTCATCACGATGGACGAAGCGCTTGCCAATGCCGATTCGCCCACCAACCTCGCCTGGCTCATCAACAACGCCCAGTTCGACGCCCCCGCCGCGGAGACTCACAAGAAAAACAACCCGATCGCCGCCGACTTCGAGAGCACCGAACCGGATGGCGCGTCGTTTCGCGAGTTCTCCCTGCACCTGGCCGACGACTCGGGTACCTGAGGCGCCCCGCCCCCCATTCAAACCTTCTTCCACATGAATTCGCCAGCAGACTGCCCAACCCTCGCACTTGCCCGAGCCCTGATCGCCCGGCCGTCGGTCACCCCCGAAGACGCCGGCTGCCTCGAATTGCTGGGCGCCCGTCTGGCGCCGCTCGGATTCACGCTCGAACGGATCGACCTGGGCGGAACCAGCAATCTCTGGGCGCGCCGGGGCAACACCGCACCGGTGCTGTGCTTCGCCGGCCACACCGACGTGGTGCCGACCGGTCCCCTCGACGCATGGGCCTCTGCGCCGTTTGAGCCGACCGTGCGCGATGGCATGTTGTTCGGCCGCGGCGCTGCCGACATGAAGACCTCGCTCGCAGCCTTCGTGACCGCGATCGAGCGCTTTGTCACACGCGAACCCGGCCATGCCGGCTCGATCGCGTTGTTGCTGACCTCCGACGAGGAAGGCGATGCGGCCAATGGCACGATCAAGGTCGTCGAAGCGCTTGCCGCGCGCGGCGAGCAGCTCGACTATTGCGTGGTCGGCGAACCTACCTCGGTCAGCACGCTTGGCGACATGATCAAGAACGGTCGCCGCGGATCGCTTTCGGGCACACTCTCGGTCAAGGGCCTGCAAGGCCACGTGGCCTATCCACAGCTTGCCCGCAACCCGATTCACGAGTTCGCGCCAGCCTTGGCCGAACTCACCGCGATCCGTTGGGACGAAGGCAACGCGTTCTTCCCGCCCACCACCTTCCAGGTCTCCAACATTCGCGCTGGAACCGGTGCCAACAACGTCATTCCGGGCGAATGTACGCTGTCGTTCAATTTCCGTTTCGCGTCGGTCACCACGGCCGATGCGCTCAAGGCCCGGACCGAAGAAGTCCTGGCCCGCCATGGGCTCGACTACAGCGTGAGCTGGCATCTGTCCGGCAATCCCTATCTGACCGGGCGCGGCAAGCTGGTCGCAGCGCTCTCGGACGCCATCCGGGCGGAGCTCGGGGTCGAGGCAGAGCTCTCGACCACCGGAGGCACTTCGGACGGGCGTTTCATCGCGTCGATATGCGCCGAGGTGGTCGAATTCGGTCCGGTGAACGCCACCATCCACAAGATCGACGAATGTGTTTCGATCGATGCGATCGAACCTCTTTCAAACGTTTACGAAGCGACGCTCGCACGCCTGCTCGGGCGACAACAGGACTGACATGAGCCACACCAACCACCAATGCGACCTCGATGCCGACTGCGACCATCACGATTGCGGGCACCATGGCGATGACCATCATCACGATGGCGGACCGCTCGCCGAACTGGTGACGGTACGCGACTGGCTACGCTACGCGGTCACGCGTTTCAATCGAAATCGCGTGTTCTTCGGTCATGGCTGCACCAATGCGTTCGACGAGGCCGTATGGCTGCTGACGCATGCGCTGGCCATTCCCGCCGATCGACTGGAACCCTTCATGGATGCCTGCATCCTCGGCGAGGAACGCGCGCCGTTGCTTGCGCTGATCGACCGCCGGGTCGACGAGCGCGTACCGACCGCCTATCTGACCAACGAGGCGTGGTTGCACGGCTTCAAGTTCAAGGTCGACCCGCGCGTAATCATTCCGCGTTCGTTCTTTGCCGAACTGCTCGAAAACGGGTTCGCGCCCTGGGTGAACGATCCGGAACGGATCGCTTCCGCACTGGACCTGTGCTGCGGCTCGGGCTGTCTTGCCATCCTGATGGCCGACGCGTTTCCGGCGGCGCAGGTCGTTGCCGTCGACCTGTCGGAAGATGCATTGGCGGTCGCCCGCGACAACGTCGACGACTATGGCTTGAACGAACGTATCGAACTGGTTCGCAGCGACCTGTTCGACGCGCTCGCGGAGCGTCGTTTCGACCTCATTATCAGCAATCCACCGTATGTGACCGCATCGGCAATGCAGGCCCTGCCACCGGAGTATCTGCATGAGCCTCGCATGGCACTAGCCGCCGGTGAGGATGGACTGGACATCGTCAGGCGGATATTGGCTCACGCGCGCGCGCACCTCAATCCGGGCGGCCTGCTGGCCGTCGAGATCGGTCACAATCGTGCCATCGTGGAGTCGGCGTTCCCTGAGCTACCGTTCATATGGCTGACGGCCACCGGCGGCAGCGACATGGTTTTCATGCTGAGCGCGGAAGACCTCCCCGCCTGACGCGGAGGCTGCGCTCCGCACCGATCTTCAAGATTCTGCCGCGTTCCGGACAGTGCGATCCGAACGCTGCTTGATTGCGCGACACCACGCCGAGGGGTTTCATCATGCATAGTGCGGCCACGATCCTGCTCATTGAGGACAATCCCGACGATGAGGCGCTGACCCTCAGGGCGATCAGCAAGAACGCGATCGGGAATCCGGTCGTGGTCGCGCGCGACGGCGTCGAGGCGGTCGATTATCTTTTCGGCGGCACTGCAACCGGCGACCAAGGCCTGCCGGCAATCGTGCTGCTCGACCTGAAACTGCCCCGAATCGACGGGCTCGAGGTGTTGCGGCGTATTCGTGCCGATGAGCGCACCGCCCTGCTGCCCGTCGTGATCCTCACGACATCGAGCGAGCCGCGGGACATCGAGCAGGCCTACCAGCTGGGGGCCAACAGCTACATTCGCAAACCGGTCGACTATCAGCAATTCGTGCAGACGGTCGCGGCGCTGGCCAGTTACTGGCTGTCGCTCAACGTGCCCGCCCAACGCTGAAAACGGGCCGGCCGCATCAGGGGCCGCTCAGGCGAGCAGCCCTTCGATCTGCTCGACCAGATCCTCGGGCTTCGTGGTCGGCGCAAACCGGTCGACAACATTGCCGTCACGATTGACCAGGAACTTGGTGAAATTCCATTTGATCGCTTCCGTCCCGAGCACGCCGGGAGCCGCCGCGCTCAGATAGGCGAACAATGGGTCGGCAGTGGGGCCATTGACATCGATCTTGGCGCTGATCGGAAATCCGACACCGTAATTCTGGGTGCAGAACGTGCCGATCTCGTTTGCATCACCCGGCTCCTGGGCGCCAAACTGATTGCAGGGAAACGCGATCACACTGAATCCGCGCTGCGCGAATCGGTCGTGCAGGGCCTGCAAGCCGGCGTACTGGGGGGTGAAGCCGCACTTGCTTGCGGTATTCACCAGCAGCAAGACCTTGCCCCGGAACCCGTCGAGCGGCATCGGCGTGCCGTCCAGCCGCGTAGCGGCGAAATCGAAAACCGTTTTTTCGCTCATATCAATCCACCTCGTCCATCCATGCTTGCTGAATGGCCTCGAGAATGCGCTCGCCACAATGGTTGGGGTCGTCGTCGAACCCGGGCAGTGCCAGAACCCAGTTCATCAGGTCGACAAAATTGACTTTGGTTGGGTCGACGTCCGGCAGCGATTCCGAAAGCCCGATTGCGATTTCGCTCACATCCGTCCACTTCATCAGTGCTTTCCTTCTCGGGCCATGTTGATGGTGTAGCGCGGGATGTCGATCACCAGCGGCGTCTGCCCGACCACCGCCTGGCATGATAAACGAGAAAAGGATTCCAGCCCCCAGGCGCGGTCCAGCAAATCCTCTTCTTCATCCTGCGCGGCGTCGAGCGCATCGAAGCCTTCCCGCACGATCACATGACAGGTCGTACAGGCACATGATTTCTCGCACGCATGTTCGATCTCGATACCGTTGTCGATCAGCGCATCGCAGATCGATGTTCCCGGGGTGGCTTCGATGACGCTGCCCTCGGGGCACAATTCGACATGGGGCAAAACGATGATCTGGGTCATATCTGGATTTCATCCACTTTTTGTCCGGCAAGGGCGGTACGAATACCGTGGTCCATGCGCCTTGCCGCGAAATCGTCGGTTTCGCGCGACAGCGCCGTCACCGCCTGTTTGATCGCACGGTGATCACTGCCCGCGCACAGCTTGCGCAGTGCAGCCATGGTCGCCTCGATGGATTTGCGTTCGCCCGCTGAAAGCAGACCACCATCGGTTTCGAGCGCCGCCGCGGTGGCCTCGACGAGACGCATGGCTTCGACCCGCTGTTCCGCAAGCGCACGCGCGGCCATGTCCTCGCCGGCATGTCGCATACCCTCCTTCAGCATCGACGCGATCTCGTCATCGCTAAGGCCGTAAGAGGGCTTGACCGCCACGCTGGCTTCCACGCAGGAAGACATCTCGCGCGCCGAAACCGACAGCAAGCCGTCGGCATCGACCTGGAACGCCACCCTGATCCGGGCCGCGCCCGCAGCCATCGGCGGGATGCCGCGTAGTTCGAAGCGGGCGAGCGAGCGGCAATCGGCAACCAGCTCGCGCTCGCCCTGTATGACATGAAACGCCATCGCGGTCTGGCCATCCTTGTAGGTGGTGAACTCCTGGGCGCGCGCGATCGGCAATGTCGAGTTGCGGGGAATCACCTTCTCGACCAATCCGCCCATGGTTTCCAGCCCCAGCGACAGGGGGATCACGTCCAATAGCAACCACTCGTCGTCGTCCTTGCGATTGCCCGCCAACACGTTGGCCTGAAGCGCCGCACCGAGGGCAACGACCTTGTCGGGGTCCAGGTTGGTGAGTGGCTCCTGGCCGAAGAAAGCCGCGACCGAGCGCTGGATGTGCGGCATGCGGGTGGCACCGCCCACCATCACCACCCCCTTCACGTCCTCGGGCGCCAGGCCGGCATCGCGCAGCACCTTGCGCATCGGCGCGAGGGTCTTCCTGACCAGGTGTTCGGTCAGTTGCGCGAAAGTCTCGCGATCGATCGTCAGGTTGACCTCTTCGGCCGACGAGAGGGTGAGCCGGATCGGCGCTTCGTCCGCCGCGGTCAGCAATTCTTTCGCTTCGCGCGCCTTCATGAGCAGGCGCCGCGCATCCTCGCTGGAAGGCGGATCGATGTTGGCGCGATCGAGAATCCAACAGAACAGGCGATGGTCGAAATCGTCTCCTCCCAGCGCACTGTCGCCGTTGGTGGCCATGACTTCGAAGATGCCTCGCGACAACTTGAGGATCGAAAGATCGAAAGTGCCGCCGCCGAGGTCGTACACCGCATAGACACCCTCGGCGCCGTTGTCGAGCCCGTAGGCGACGGCCGCCGCCGTGGGCTCGTTCAGCAATCGCAAGACTTCCAGACCGGCGAGCCGCGCCGCATCCTTGGTGGCCTGGCGTTGGGCATCGTCGAAATAGGCCGGCACGGTGATCACGACACCAGCGAGTTCGCCTCCCAGGCTGGCGCGCGCACGCGCCCCGAGCACCTTGAGGACCTCGGCCGAAATTTCGACCGGACTCCGAATGCCCTGAACGGTGCGCAGCCGCACCATGCCATCGGTGTCCGCGAAGTCGTACGGCATTGTCTCGACATGCGCGACATCCTTCAAACCCCGGCCCATGAAACGCTTGACCGACAGGATCGTGTTCTTCGGATCCGTGGTGTGGGCGCGCATCGCCGGCATCCCGACCTCGACCCCGCCATCGAGTCGATAATGAACCACGGACGGCAGCATGGCCCTGCCCGACTCGTCGGGCAGGCAAACCGCAATGCCGTTTCGTACTGTCGCGACCAGCGAGTTGGTCGTTCCCAGATCGATGCCTGCGGCCAGCCGCTGCTTGTGCGGCTCGGCCGACATCCCCGGTTCTGCAATCTGTAAGAGCGCCATCAGCTTTCCAGTGCCTCGAGGGCATCGTCCATGTCGTCTTGCAGTTTTTCGATGAACATCAGCCTCCGGACCGTCTCCGCCGCCGCATCGAAATCGTGCCGCTCATCCAACTGGACCGCCAGCGACTCGAACACATCGCCGGCATGCGTGCGCAAGCGCTTGTACAGCGTTTCGAGCGCATCAACCGCCATCGCCGCGCGGGCCTCCTCGACCGCCTCGCGCCACTCCATCTGCTCCATCAGGAACTCGGCCGACATCGCGGTATTGGTCTCCAGCGCGGCATCGACACCGGCCAGCTCCAGCAGGTAGCGCGCGCGCTCGAGCGGCTTGCGCAAGGTCACGAAGGCTTCGTTGACCCGGGTCGCCCACTGCATGGCGCGACGCTTGTCGGCATCGGGCAGATGGGCATGGCGGTCGGGATGAACCTGTCCGTGCAGTTCGTGATAGGCCGCCTCAAGGGCGACGAGATCCAATCTGAAACGCCGGGGCTGATCAAGCAGCGCAAAAAAATCCTGTTGCAGGTCGATACTCATCGTGAGGGGCAACCCCGATCAAACGTTGAAGCTCTCGCCGCAACCGCATTCGTCCTTGACATTGGGATTATTGAACTTGAACCCCTCGTTCAGGCCTTCGCGCACGAAATCGAGTTCGGTTCCGGCAAGATAGGGCAGACTCTTCGGGTCGACCACGATCTTTACGCCAAAGCTCTCGAAAACCAGATCTTCGTCGGTCTTCTCGTCGACAAACTCGAGTTTGTAGGCCATCCCCGAGCAGCCCGAGGTCCGGACGCCCAGGCGAATCCCCAGCCCCTTGCCGCGTTTCGCGATGAAGTTCGAGATGTGTCTGGCCGCACGCTCGCTGAGCGTCACGGTCATGTCGTTGGTCAAGGTTTCCATCATTCGACGTGCTTCTTCTTGTAGTCGGCCACCGCAGCCTTGATCGCGTCTTCTGCGAGAATCGAGCAGTGGATCTTGACCGGCGGCAGCGCGAGTTCTTCGGCAATCTGGGTATTCTTGATCTCGAGCGCCTGGTCGACCGTCTTGCCTTTCACCCACTCGGTCACGAGCGAGCTCGACGCGATCGCCGAGCCACAGCCGTAAGTTTTGAACTTCGCGTCTTCGATCACGCCATCCTTGCCGACCTTGATCTGCAGCTTCATGACGTCGCCGCATGCGGGCGCACCGACCATGCCGGTGCCCACACCGTCGTCGTCCTTGGCGAATGCGCCGACGTTGCGGGGATTCTCGTAGTGATCCAGAACTTTCTCGCTATATGCCATCTTCAATCTCTCCTTGTTGGGTGCCCGGCAACGGGGCGGCTAGTGGGCGGCCCATTGAACCGTGTTCAGATCGACACCTTCCTGAACCATTTCCCACAGCGGCGACAATTCGCGCAGCTTGCTGATTTTGCGGTGCAGGAGTTCGATCGTGTAGTCGATCTCTTCTTCGGTGGTGAAGCGACCGATGGAGAACCGGATCGAACTGTGCGCGAGTTCGTCGTTGCGCCCGAGGGCGCGCAGCACATACGAGGGCTCGAGACTTGCAGACGTACAGGCCGAACCCGACGACACCGCCACGTCCTTGATCGCCATGATCAGCGATTCTCCTTCGACATAGGCGAACGAGATGTTGAGATTGTGCGGCACCCGCTTGTCCATGTCACCGTTGACATAGACCTCGTCCATGTTGCCGAAACCATTCACGAGCTTGTCGCGCAATCTGCGGATCCGCTCGTTTTCGGCGCCCATCTCTTCGCGCGCGAGCCGGAATGCCTCGCCCATGCCGACGATCTGGTGGGTGGCCAGGGTGCCGGAGCGCAAGCCGCGTTCATGGCCACCGCCGTGCATCTGAGCTTCGAGCCGGACGCGCGGTTTGCGCCGCACATACAGTGCGCCGACGCCCTTGGGGCCGTAAGTCTTGTGGGCGCTGAACGACATCAGGTCCACCTTGAGCCGCTCGAGATCGATCTCGACCTTGCCGGTCGCCTGCGCGGCATCTACATGGAAGACGATGCCTTTCTCGCGGCACAGTTCGCCGATCTCGGCGATCGGTTGCACAACGCCGATCTCGTTGTTCACGAACATCACCGAGATCAGGATGGTATCGGGGCGGACGGCCTGCCTGAGCACATCGAGATCAACCAAGCCGTTGTCCTGCACATCGAGATACGTGGCCTCGAAGCCCTGGCGTTCGAGCTCGCGCACCGTATCGAGCACGGCCTTGTGCTCGGTCTTGAGCGTGATCAGGTGCTTGCCCTTGCTCTTGTAGAACTGGGCCGCGCCCTTGATTGCGAGATTGTTCGACTCGGTCGCCCCTGAAGTCCAGATGATCTCCCTGGGATCGGCATTGACCAGTGCGGCCACGTTTTCGCGCGCGTCCTCGACCACCTTTTCGGCCTCCCAGCCGTACGCGTGCGAGCGGCTCGCGGGGTTGCCGAAATGCTCGGTCAGCCACGGGATCATCGCGGCGGCGACGCGCGGATCCACCGGCGTCGTGGCCGAGTAATCCAGGTAAATCGGAAACTTCAACATTCATCTCTCCGTCAAGCAAAGGCGCGCGACAAGGCGCTTGTTGTCTCAGACCGCGATCGCGGTCATATTTCTCAATTCGGTTGTCAGGCGCCGCAGCGTCGTCGCGAAATCATCCAGTTGCGCTTGCGTGGTGATGCGTCCAAGGCTGACCCTGACCGCATTTCGCGCCAGTTCCGGCGCGACTCCCATCGCCAGCAAGGTATGCGAAGGCTCGGGGTTGGCACTGGAGCACGCGGAACCGCTGGCGCAGGCGAATCCGGCCCGGTCGAGCTTGCCCACCAGCGTTTCGCCCTCGATGCCATCGAAGGCGAAGAAGCTCGTGTTCGGCAAGCGCGGCGCGGCGGCCGAAAACAGCGTCGCACCCATCTCGATCAGGCGCACCTCCAACGTGTCACGCAGTCGCTGCAGCCTGAGCGCTGCGCTTTCGTGCTCGGCCGCGAGGCGCTCGCAAGCGCTGCCGAAGCCCACGATCGCGGCTACGTTCTCGGTCCCTGAGCGCAATCCGTGCTCCTGCCCCCCCCCGGCAATCAGCGGGGCGAGCTCGACCCGCTTGTTCAAGAGCAACGCGCCGACACCGATCGGGCCACCCAGTTTGTGTGCCGAAACCGTCATCGCATCGACACCGAGGGCGCGGAAATCGAGCGGGAGCTTGCCCAGTGCCTGAACCGCATCGGTATGAAAAACCGCCCCGGCCGCGCGCGCCTCGGTCGCGAGCCGGCGCACATCCTGGACGACACCGGTTTCATTGTTCGCCAGCATCACCGACACGAGTGCAGGCCGGCCTGCAAGCGCTGCCAGCCAGGCCTGTTCATCGACGCGCCCAGCCATATCGACCGCGATTTCGTCCATCACCCAGCCCTGGCGCCGCAACTGTTTGGCGGGCTCCCTGACGCACGGATGTTCGATCGCGCTCACCGCCACCCGGCCCGGCCGGGGCAACGCGGCAAACCCCTTGATCATCAGGTTGTTGGCCTCGGAGCCCCCGCTGGTGAACACAACTTCGGTCGCATGCGCCCCTGTTGCCGCAGCTACCTGGGCACGCGCCAGATCGATCGCCGCGCGCGCCTGCCGCCCGTACTCATGCCGGCTGGAGGGATTGCCGAAACGCGCGCCGAGCCATGGCAGCATCGCATCGCGCACCGCCTCGTCCATCGGCGTGGTCGCGTTGTAGTCGAGATAAACAGGCGCGAACACTTCGACCCATCCGATCAGGCGCTGACCGCCTCGTGGAGTAGAATCGTCGCGCGCCGGCGGACGTCCTTGATCACATTGACTTCAGGGTCGGCCGTAACTTCACGCATCACCAGGTTGCCCAGGGTCACCGAATCGAGATACTCGTACATGCGCTTGTTGAGATTGGCCCAGAGATCATGCGTCATGCAACGGTGCTCGTCATGACAGTTCTGCTTGCCCCCGCACTGGGTGGCGTCGAGCGGCTCGTCGACCGCGACGATGATGTCGGCAACGGTGATCTTGTTCATGTCGCGCGCCAGGCGATAACCGCCCCCCGGGCCACGCACGCTGCTGACCAGTTGATAACGCCGCAGCTTGCCGAACAGCTGTTCGAGATACGACAGCGAGATCTTTTGACGTTCGGCGATGCCCGCCAGCGTAACCGGCCCCTCGGCCTCACGCGCGGCCAGATCGGTCATGGCGGTCACCGCGAATCGTCCCTTCGTCGTCAATCTCATGATAGGCCCTCGTCAAGCTACGCATACGTCCGGATGAATACCCGAACATTTCGCTCAACTATACGGTACCCGACAAAAACGGTCAACTAATCGCATCACACCCTGCCCCTGGTTCAATCGACCATTCGCGACAGTTTTTCGGGATCGAAGCGATCGCTCTGATCGATGTCATCGAGTGTCACGCCCGATTGCTCCAACCGCTCGATCAGCAACTGCAGGCGGCGGTCGGTCTCGACCGCGTGATCGAGCAGACCATGCAAGGCTTTCGCTACCGGATCATCCATGTTGCGGGTCACGCCGTAGGCCGAAAACCCCATCTGTTCGGCTTTCTGCTCGCGCGCCTGATCGCGCCCGCCATCGCGCTCCGGTTCGATGATCCGTGCCGGATTGCCGACCGCCGTCGCACCGGCCGGAACCGGCTTGACCACGACCGCATTCGAACCCACCCGCGCGCCATCGCCTACCGTGAATCCGCCCAGCACCTTAGCCCCTGCCCCAACCACGACCCCTTTTCCGAGGGTGGGATGGCGCTTGGTGCCCCGATAAAGCGAGGTGCCGCCAAGCGTGACGGCTTGGTAGATCGTACAGTCGTCCCCGACTTCGGCCGTTTCGCCGATCACCACGCCCATGCCATGGTCGATGAACACCCTGCGCCCGATCGTGGCCCCCGGATGGATCTCGATGCCGGTGAGAAGACGCCCGATGTGGCTGATGAAGCGCCCGAACCAAAAGAAACCGCGCTTCCACGCCGCATGCGCGAGGCGATGAAACATGAGTGCGTGCACGCCCGGATAGCAGGTCAGAACTTCCCAGGTGGAACGCGCGGCAGGATCGCGGCTTCGCACGCTGGCAAGGTCTTCACGCAGGCGGCTGAACATGGACAGGAGTCTCCGGTTGGATTGTGCTGCGCTTCGATAAGCCGACTATTTTAATCGGGCTTACGCTCCAGCGCACCGAGAATGCCGCGCAGGATATTGACTTCCTCCCGCTCCAACCGGGTTCGGCCGAACAGGCGCCGCAGGCGCGGCAGTAGCCGCTTGGGATTGGCCGGGTCATAGAAGCCGCTGGCCGTCATCGCCCGCTCCAGGTGGGCGTGAAAACCCTCGATGTCTTCGAACGCGGCCAGATCGGATTGCACCGGCGGCGCACTCGGCGCGAGCGCCGCCATGCGCAACTCGTAGCTCATGACCTGGACCGCGGCGCCCAGATTCAGCGACGAAAAACCGGGGCTGGTCGGAATGCATACCGGCATGGAGCACAGCGCGACCTCGTCGTTGGACAGCCCGCTGGTTTCGGTGCCGAAGACCAGCGCGACATCGCCATGCTCCGCGTGGCCAAGCAGTTCGCTCGCGGCCTCGCGTGCGTGCTTGACCGGCACCGAACGCTCGCGGCGGCGTGCCGTGATGGCAGCCGATAGCGTCGTACCCCGTAAGGCTTCCTCGAGCGACCCCACCACGCGCGCGCCGGCGAGCAGGTCGCCCGCGCCCGACGCCCGCGCGTCCGCGACCGGATCTGGAAACGATTGTGGCGCAACCAGCACCAGCCGGCTCAGCCCCATCGCCTTCATGGCGCGCGCCGAAGCACCGATGTTGCCGGGATGGCTGGTGCGGACAAGCACGATGCTGACACGGTCAAGCGCAAGGACGCCATTCATACTAAAATCTTATGTTTTGTATTTACGGGTGAGTCGATCGGAACCGAAAGGCTCGCCATAGAGACCCATCACATGCATCCCATCCTCAACATCGCAGTGAAGGCCGCTCGCCGGGCCGCCACCGTCATCAATCGCGCATCGACCCAGGTCGATCTGCTCACGGTGGAATCCAAGGCGCCGAATGACTTCGTCACCGAGGTCGATCGCGCCGCCGAGAATGCAATCATCGAGGTATTGCGTGACGCTTATCCCCAGCACGGCATTCTAGCAGAGGAGTCGGGCACGTCCGGAGGCCCCGACGACAGTGAATACCAGTGGATCATCGACCCGCTCGATGGCACCACCAACTTTCTCCACGGCTTTCCGCAGTATGCGATTTCGATCGCGCTGGCGCGCAACGGCGTGCTCGAGCACGCGGTCGTGTTCGACCCGACCCGCAACGAACTCTTCACCGCCAGCAAGGGCTCGGGCGCCTTTCTGAACGATCGTCGCATTCGCGTGACGCGTCGCACCCGCCTGGCCGAATCATTGATCGGCACCGGCTTTCCGTTCCGCGAATTCAAGCATCTCGACGCGTATCTGGCGATGTTCCGCGAACTCACGCAGAAAACCGCCGGTATCCGGCGCCCCGGCGCGGCGGCCCTCGACCTCGCCTATGTCGCGAGTGGCCGGCTCGACGGCTTCTGGGAGATGGGGCTGCAGCCGTGGGACATGGCCGCAGGCGCCCTGCTGATTCAGGAGGCGGGCGGGCTGGTCGGCGATCTGGCCGGCGAGAGTGCGTTCATGCAGACCGGCAACATGGTCGCAGGCGCGCCGAAGATCTTCGCCCAGTTGTTGTCGGTGATCCAGCCCCATCGGCCGGCTGCAAGACAGGCCTGATCGAGGCACCCGGTATGTGCATGACCCCGGGCGAAGTCAGCGCCTGGCAATCTGGTGGCGAACGACCTGCACGATGCGCGGCGCGATCACCGGCAGATCGAGCGTTTCGACCGCCGCGCCGAGGTTGATGGCTTCGCGCGGCATGCCGAACACCACACAGGTCTGCTCGCTTTGAGCAATCGTGTGAGCCCCCGCCGCGCGCATTTTCAGCAAACCGGCAGCGCCGTCCCGCCCCATACCGGTCAGCAGAATACCGACCGCGCGGCTGCCGGCGACCCGCGCGACCGAGTCGAACAACACGTCGACCGAAGGGCGATGGCGGTTTACCGCAGGTCCGTGCCCAAGCTCACAGCGGAACCGCCCCCCCTCGCCGGCCACCGACAGGTGCGCGTGACCCGGCGCAATGTACGCATGCCCGGCTTCGATGGGCGCGCCATGCGTGGCCTCCCTGACCGAGATCGCAGCCAGCTTGTCGAGCCGTTCGGCGAACGAACGGGTGAAGCGCTCCGGCATGTGCTGGGTGATCACGATGCCTGGCAGGTCGCTCCGCAATCCAAGCAGCACGTCCTTGATGGCCTCGGTGCCGCCGGTCGATGCGCCGATTGCGATCAAGGTGCGCAGACCTGGCGTTTCAGGCGGTCGATCAAAGCTCACTGGAATCTCTCGGAAAGTCGGTTGAAATCGGTTCGGCCCGGTCGGTGACCGATACCACCCGCGCGGCCGATCAATCCGTATCATCGCGGAATGGCAACACCGTTTCCAGTCCAGCGTCGTCACTGACGCCTCCGACCCAGATCAGGCAAGCATGGCAGATACTCCTCAATCCTCACAAGCGTTCACCGAAGCGCTGATCAGCACCCACACGCCCATGATGCAACAATATCTGCGCATCAAGGCGCAGTACCCGGACTGGTTGCTGTTCTACCGCATGGGTGACTTCTACGAGCTCTTCTTCGATGATGCCGAGCGGGCTGCGCGACTGCTGGATATCACGCTGACCACCCGCGGCCAATCGTCGGGCAAACCGATCCGCATGGCGGGCGTGCCTTTTCATGCGCTGGAGCAATACCTCGCACGCCTGGTGAAACTGGGCGAGTCGGTCGTGATCGCCGAGCAGGTCGGCGAGCCTGGCGCCACCAAGGGACCGATGGAGCGCGCGGTCAGCCGCATCGTGACACCGGGCACGCTGACCGACGCGGCGCTTCTCGACGATCGCAGCGACGCCTTGTTGCTGGCCGCGACCCTCAACCGCGGCCAGCTCGGCCTTGCGTGGCTCAATCTCGCAAACGGCGACCTGCGCGTGCTCGAGTGTCCGTCCGAACAGCTCCAGACCCATTTCGAGCGTTTACGCCCGGCCGAAGTATTGATACCCGAGGGCTTGTCGCTGCCCTTGATCGAATCGCTTGCGCCCGCGCTGCGCCGCCTGGCCGATTGGCAGTTCGACCGCGACAACGGCGAACGACTGTTGACGACCCATTTCGGCACACGCGACCTGGCGGGCTTCGGTGCCGAAGGACTGGGCGTGGCGCTTGCGGCAGCGGCCGCGTTGTTCGAATACACCCGCTCGACCCAGCGCCAGAGCCTCGAACATATCACCGGACTGCGCGTGGAGCGCGAATCCGAGTACCTGCGACTCGACGCGGCGACCCGGCGCAACCTCGAGCTCACCGAGACCCTGCGGGGCGAAGCCGCGCCCACCCTGTTGTCGCTCCTCGATACCAGCGTCACCAGCATGGGCGCGCGCTGGCTGCGCCATGCGCTGCATCATCCACTGGCCGACAATCGAGTGGCCAGTGCCCGGCACGAAGCGGTGGCCGATTTGCTCGGCGACGGCTCGGGTCGGGTGATGAACGTCTTGCGCAACGCCCTTGGCGACGTTGCCGATGTCGAGCGGATCACCGCGCGAATCGCATTGCGCAGCGCCCGCCCGCGCGACCTGTCGGCGCTGCGCGCAAGCCTGGCGCAAGTGCCGTCGCTGAACGCCGCGCTGGCGAACGTGATCGCGCCGCGCCTGGCGAGCTTGCGCGCCATGCTCGCCGTGCCGGACGATGTGATCGCGCTTTTGAGCAGCGCCATCGCGGTCGAGCCGGCGGTCAGCCTGCGCGATGGCGGCGTCATCGCGGATGGCCACGACCCGGAACTGGACGAACTGCGCGCGATCCAGACCCACTGCGGCGACTTCCTGGTCGCCCTCGAGGCGCGCGAACGCGCACGCACCGGCATCGCCACGCTCAAGGTCGAGTTCAACCGGGTGCACGGCTTTTACATCGAAGTCAGCCGTGCCCAGGCCGAGAATGTGCCGGACGACTATCGCCGCAGACAGACCTTGAAAAATGCCGAGCGTTACATCACGCCCGAACTGAAGGCGTTCGAGGACAAGGCGTTGTCGGCCCAGGATCGCGCCCTCGCACGCGAAAAGCTGCTTTACGACGCGCTCCTCGAAGCCCTTGCGCCGTATGTGCCGGTGCTCCAGAAGGCCGCCCGCGCGCTCGCCGAACTCGATGCGCTGGCCGCGTTCGCAGATTGTGCCCGGCGCTACGACTATGTGCGGCCGCACTTCGTGCCCCAGCCGGGCGTGAGCATTCGCCGCGGCCGCCACCCGGTGGTCGAACGCCAGGTCGACACCTTCATCGCCAACGACTGCGAACTCACCCCCACCCGGCGCATGTTGATGATCACCGGTCCGAACATGGGCGGCAAGTCCACCTTCATGCGCCAGGTGGCACTGATTGCCCTGATGGCGCATGTGGGCGCCTTCGTGCCGGCGGATGCGGCGAGCATCGGCCCGCTCGACGCGATCTTCACCCGCATCGGCGCTTCCGACGATCTGGCCTCGGGGCGTTCGACCTTCATGGTCGAGATGACCGAGGCGGCGGCGATCCTCAACGGCGCCACCACCAACAGCCTGGTATTGATGGACGAGATCGGTCGCGGCACTTCGACCTTCGACGGCCTCGCCCTGGCCTTCGCGATCGCCCGCCATCTGCTCGATCGCAATCGCTGCCTCACCCTGTTCGCCACCCACTACTTCGAACTGACGCGACTGAATGGCGATTACCCGGAATGCGCCAACGTGCACCTCGACGCGGTCGAGCACGGCCATCGAATCGTCTTTCTGCATGCACTCGAAGACGGGCCGGCAAGCCAGAGCTACGGGATCGAGGTCGCCGCACTGGCCGGCGTGCCGGGCAGCGTGATCCGCGAGGCGCGCCGGCGCCTGCGCGCACTCGAGAATCGCGAAGTCTCGGCCGGCCCCCAGGCCGACCTGTTCACCACGCTGGCCGCAACCGAACTCGAGCCGATGTCCCACCCGGCGCTGACCGCGCTCGCCGCGCTCGACCCCGACAGCTTGTCGCCGCGCGAGGCGCTGGAGCATCTCTACGCGCTCAAGCGCCTGCACTGAAGCCGTTTCGATCACCATGAGCACACCCATCGACATCAGCGAAGAAGCCGGCGTCCGTTACCTGCATTTCGGCTCGGAATGGATCCAGGGCGCGATGCGGATCCGCCGCCCCAACGATCTGGAACTGGTCTACACCCGAGAAATGATGGCGGGCCTGCTGCTCTACGAGGCGGCGGACTGGCCGCGCGACGCCTTGCTGATCGGCCTCGGTGCGGCATCGCTGACCCGCTTCATCCACCACCATTGCCCGCATACGCGCATACAGGTCGTGGAGATCGAGGCGCGTGTGGTTGCCGCGGCGCAACAGTTCTTCAAACTGCCCGAAAGCAGCGCACGCCTGTCGATTCATATCGGCGACGGAGCGGAATACATGCTCGAGCCCGGCCGCCGGTTCGACTACATCCTGGTCGATGGCTACGACCGCAACGCCCGCGCCGGCGCGCTCGACACCCTGGCGTTCTACCGCGCGGTGCGTGGACGGTTGTCGGAACGCGGGATCATGGCGGTGAACCTGTTCGGTCGGTCACGTGGTTTTCGCGCGAGCGTCGAGCGCATCATCGATGCCTTCGACGACCGCGCCATCGCCTTCCCGTCGTGCGACAGCGGCAACGTGGTGGCGCTGGCGGCCGAAGGCGAGCGTATCGAAGTGGCGATCGCCGAGATTCGCGAACGCGCGAAGCGGCTCAAGACGCGGACCGGTCTGGACTTGCTCGCGACGGTCACCCGCCTGGAACAATCGGGCCATCTGCCGGGCGGGCAACTGCGGCTTTGAGCCGCGCCCTCCTCAGTCGTCGGACTGGGCCGGCGCGGGCGCCAACCACAGACACTGCCCCTTGTTCCCCTTGGCAATCGCGGCCAGGACCCGGTCATGCTCGGCGAGTTCGTCCGCGCTTGCACGGATCACCCGCAGGGGTTTGCGATCGCGCAGCTGAGCGGCGGCTTCGTCGCGGTCGGGCGGCGCTTCGTCGAGCAGCATGATCAGGCTTTCCTGGCCACGCGTCATCGCGAGATAGACCTCGGCGAGTATCTCGGCATCGAGCAGCGCGCCATGCAGGGTGCGGTGGCCGTTTTCGATCTGGTGACGCTCGCACAAGGCGTCGAGCGAGGCCTTCTTGCCCGGATTCTGCTCCTTCGCCATCTTGAGGGTGTCGACCACACCTGCGCAGGTCTCGCGCAGCATGGGCAGCCCGAGTCGTGACAACTCATGGTCGAGAAAGCCCACATCGAAGCTGGCGTTGTGAATGATCAGCTCGGCGTCGGTGACGAAGCGACGAAAATCGGCCGCGATGTCCGAAAAACGCGGCTTGTCGGCGAGAAACTCGGCGGTGATCCCATGCACCGCGATCGCTTCGGCGCTGATCGCACGCTCGGGATTGATGTAGGCGTGATAGTGGCGGCCGGTCAGGTTGCGGTTGAGGAGTTCGACGCAGCCGATCTCGATCACACGATCGCCGTTTTTCCAATCGAGCCCGGTGGTTTCGGTGTCGAGTACGATTTGTCGCATGCGCACCTCAACCCGTGACGGCCTTGCCGCTCGCCCGAACCGCGTCGACACCCTTGCGCGCCAGTGCATCGGCGCGCTCGTTCTCCGGATGGCCGGCGTGGCCTTTCACCCAGATCCAGTCGATGCGATGCGTGTCGGCCGCCTCGTCGAGCGCCTTCCACAAATCGACATTCTTCACCGGCTCGCGCGCGGCGGTGAGCCAGCCGCGCTTTTTCCAGCCGTGAATCCACTCGGAAATGCCTTTCTGCACATACTGGCTGTCGGTGTGAACCCGCGCGGCGACCGGGCGCTTGAGGCAGGCCAGCGCCTGGATGACCGCAGTCAGCTCCATCCGGTTGTTGGTGGTGTGCGGCTCGCCGCCCCAGATCTCCTTCTCATGCCCGCCGGCGCGCATGATCGCGCCCCAGCCGCCCGGCCCCGGATTGCCGCTGCAGGCGCCATCGGTATATATGTCGAGTGCTTCCATCTCAATCCTGTTCATCGATTCTCTGCAAGTTGCCCGCCACGCCGCGCCCGCGCCGCACCACCGGCGCGAGGCGTTTTTCGGCGGCGCGCAGGTCTCGCCATTTCGGGGTGATCAGCCGCATTCCGTGCACCCGCTTGATCCCGTGGAGGACCCAGGCGCCGCCGCAGATCGGCCACCAGCGCGCACCGGCACGATCCATGAAACGCCAACGCTCGATCCACTTGCTGGTCCGGACCGCCGGGCGATAGCAGCCCAGGCGGCTTTCCTGGGCTTCGAAGCCGAGCAATGTCAGCCAGTCCTTGATGCGCGGGCTCGAATAATAATGCCCCCGCCACGGATAGCCACAATCCGAACGCGCGAGCATCCTGCGGATGCCCCACAGGCTGAACGGGTTGAAGCCGCTGATGATCACGCTCCCTTCCGGCACCAGCACGCGTTCGATCTCGCGCAACACCTGGTGCGGATAGGGCGAGAATTCGAGCACGTGCGGCAGCAGCACCAGATCGAGGCTGGCGGTGGCGAACGGCAGCGCATGCGCGCTCGTCACCACGGGCGCGCCGCCATCGGCCGAACTGCTGAATCGCCACGACATCCGGCTATGCTCGAGCAGCGGCAAGCCTGGCAAGCCGACCTGGAGTGCGTTATAACCGAAAATATCGGCCACCATCTCGTCGAAAGCGGCCTTCTCCCAAGCCAGCAGATACCGCCCCTGCGGACTTTCCAGCCATTCCGACAACCCGCGTTCAGACATGACGACTCGACATCCCGAAGACTCCAGCGTTGAGATTATCCCGCTTCCGGCTTTCGACGATAACTATATCTGGCTCGTCAGGCACGGCCGCAAGGCTGTCGTGGTTGACCCCGGCGATGCTCGGGTCGTTCGACAAGGCCTCGCGCGACTCGGTCTCGAGCTCGAGGCCATTCTGGTCACCCATCATCACGCGGACCACATCGGCGGGATTGCCGACTTGCTTGCCACACGCCCGCTGCCCGTGTTCGGGCCGGACGATCGGCGCATCGCTCCGATCAGCCGAACCCTCACTGAAGGCGAGCATGTGAGGCTCCTCGACGGCAAGCTGGATCTGTGTGTGATGGAAGTTCCGGGGCACACCGAGACCCACATCGCCTATCGGGGCGAGGGTGTCTTGTTTCCTGGAGACACCCTCTTCAGCGCTGGTTGCGGCCGCCTGCTGGGCGGCACCGCGGCGCAGCTGCATGCGTCGCTCAACCGCTTGGCCGCGCTGCCCGAACAGACTCGGGTGTACCCGACCCACGAATATACGCTCGCCAATCTGGCGTTCGCACGCGCGGTCGAGCCGACGAACGGCACGCGTGACGCTTGGCAGGCCACGGTCGAGTCCGCCCGCGCGGCCGGCCTGCCATCGCTGCCGACGACGATCGCACTCGAACGGGCGATCAACCCCTTTCTGCGGGTCGACGAACCCGCCATCGTCGCGGCGCTGGCAACCCGTTCGACCGACGCGCTGGCGAGCCCCCTCGCCCGCTTCACTGCGCTCAGGGCATGGAAGGACGTATTCCGGCTCCCGTCCGCCTGACGCCCGCCTGGTTCAGTCGAGCACCCGTTTGATCGTGTCGAGGATCTGGCTCTGCCGGAACGGTTTCAGGATGATGCCGTGTGCGCCTTTCCCGATCGCGGTCTCGATCGTCTCGCGATCAGCCTGCCCGGTCACCATCAGCACCTTCGCCGACGGCAGGTCGGTCCGGATGACCGCCAAGGCTTCGAGTCCGCTCATCTTCGGCATCAGCACATCGAGACAGATCAGGTCGGGGCGCAACTGCACCGCCATTGCCACCCCTTTCACGCCATCGGTAGCCTCGCCAATGACCTCGAGGCCCGAACTGCGCAGCAGCGAGCGAAGCGTCAAACGGATGATCTCGTTGTCGTCGACGATCAGAACCGTCGTGCGGCTTGGATGCATGTGCGTTCCCGTCTATGTCGGCTCATCCCGAGCCACTTCTGCACGATTCCGGCCACGCCGTTTCGCCGCGTAGAGCGCGGCGTCCGCGCTGCCCAGCAGCTTCTTCCAGCCGGAATCATCGTCCCGCGCCGGTGTCGCCGTCGCGACGCCGATACTGATCGTGACGACCGGCGCCGTCCGCGACTGCGCGTGCTCGATACCGAGGCCACGCACGATCTCAAGGACCTTGTCCGCGACATTGCGCGCACCCTGGCCGTCGGTCTCGGGCAACACGATCACGAACTCTTCGCCGCCATAACGCGCGGCAAGGTCCGATGAACGCCGCAAGGCACGATCGAGCGAGCCTGCGACCGCACGCAAGCAATCGTCGCCGGCCTGATGTCCGTAACGGTCGTTGTATTCCTTGAAGTGGTCGATATCGAGCAGCAACAGCGACAGCGGCGCATTACGCCGTTCGGCGCGGCGCCACTCGCGCACCAGCGTATCGTCGAACACCCGGCGATTGGGTATGCCGGTCAGGCCGTCGACCGACGACAGCCGGCTCAGCTCACGATTGGCATCGTTCAGTTTCCGGGTCAGCAGCAGCAGCGAATAGCGCATCTGCGCGATCCGCTGCATGGCGCGCACCTTGGCCTTGAGCACGATTTCGGAGACCGGTTTGACCAGGTAATCGTCTCCGCCAACGTCGATGCCACGCTCGAGATCCGCTTCGCTCGCACGCGCCGACAGAAAGATGATCGGCGTCCATTCGCCGTCACGTTCGAGCTGCCGGATGCGCCGTGCGACGTCGAATCCGTCCATGCCGGGCATGATGATGTCGAGCAGCACCAGATCGGGACGTTCGAGCTTGAACGCCTCGATGCCGCTTTCACCATCACGTGCGTGCACCGCGCGCAAGCCCATCTTTTCGAGAAGATGGCATACAAGCGTGGCACTCGTGACCGTATCTTCGATGACGAGCGCTTTCATCCGGCACGCCTTTCAGTCTTGTTGTTGGTTGGCCTCAATCCTAGCAAGTTCCACCGTCCAGCGGCGAACGGAATGACGGCGGATGTGCCGGCGCGCGGGCGGCGAGCGTTCATCGCTCCAGATGCGGCTTCATCAACGCCTCGAACCAGTCCAGGAACACGCCGAGCCGCTGGGTGCGTTGCCGGTGATGGGGATACAGTGCCGATACCGGCATCGACGACGCGCGCCAGTCCGGCATCACCTCCACCAATTGCCCGGCATCCAGCAAGTGCTGGACGTCGAAACGCGGCACCTGGATCAGCCCGAGCCCGGCCAGGCAGCATGCGATGTAGCTCTCGGCATTGTTCACCGCCACTCGACTGGGCACCCCGATCCGGTGTTCGTGGCCCTCGCCGCTCACCCACTCCCAGGGCAGTTCCCTGCCCGTCCGCGGACAGGCATAGCCCACCACCCAATGGCCGTGCCCCAGATCCGCGAGATTGCGGGGTTCGCCATGCGCATGCAGGTATGCGGGGCTGCCGCAATTGATCAACGCGATACTGCCAAAACCGCGCACGGCCAGACCACTGTCGCGCAGGCTGCCGATGCGCAACACGCAGTCGACGCCCTCGCGCACCAGATCGATGGCACGATCTGCCGAGCCCAGGGCCAATTGCAGCCCGGGATGGCGACGCAGCAAGCCCGGCAGCGCCGGTGCAAGCACACGGCGCGCGATCCGGCTGGGCACGTCGACCTTGAGCCGGCCGGATACCTGGCTCGGGCTCGGTTCGAACAGATGGTCGATTTCCTCCAGCTCGACCAACAGCGTGCGGAGGCGATCGAGCAAGCGCGCACCGTCGGCGGTCAGGCGCACCTGACGGGTCGTCCGGTGCAGCAAGCGGGCGCCGATCTGGACTTCCAGCTGCTGTACCGCCGCCGAAACCGACGCCCGTGGCAGATCGAGCGCATTGGCCGCCTTGATGAAACTGCCCATTTCCGCGACCTGGACAAATATCCGGTATCGATCGAACCTATCCATACGCCCAATGATGTGTTGCTCTGCCCGAGCCTGCGCGCGGACACGCGCCTCGCGCTGTGTCAGCCGGCGCCACCACGCCGATTGAAAGAACCGACCTACACCCGCGCCCTTGCCCGACGCGGGAAACGACTCGACCCACCCGGTGCGCCTGGCCGCCGGGTCTGCGTGCGATCAACGCTGCCACCACCACACCGCCCACGCGGACACGGCCGGAATACCGAACAGCGCGATGTGTATCGGCAACTCCTCGGCCAGCGTGTAGCCATGCGACAGGCCGGTACGCAGATTCCACGCCGAGACGCAGAACCAGACCAGCGTAAACACGCCCGCCGCCAGCGCACGATGGGCCGCGGGCGCCAGCCGCAGCGCCAGCCCGGCCAGTATCAGGCCCGCCACGATGAAGATCACGGTGCGCATGATGAGCTCACTTGGTGGTGTAGCCGCCGTTGATCAGGATCGTCTGGCCGGTGATCCACCAACCGTCGCTGACCAGATGGCGAATGAACGGCACCACGTCTTCGATATGGGTCAGGCCCGTGGGCGAGGACGGAGAAAGCGCGGCCGCCGACTTGTGGTACGCGACCGCATCGGCCCCTTCCTGCCCGTAGAAGAACGGCGTGTCCATCGGACCGGGCCCCACCGCGGTGACCGAAATGCCACGCGGCCCGAATTCCTTGGCCGCCGCGCGCGTAAAGTGCTCGACCGGCGCCTTGGTGCCGGCGTAGGCCGCGTAGAACGGCGTAAATGCGCCCAGCAGCGAAGTCACCACGGTCACGATCTTGCCGTTGTCGTTGACATGGCGCCCCGCCTCCTTCAGGAAGAAGAAGGCCGACTTGCCATTGATGGCGGCCATTTCGTCATACTCGGCCTCGCTGACCTCCAGCAACGGCTTCTTGAGCACCTTGCCCACCGTATTGATCGCGATGTCGGGCCGGCCGACTGCCGCAAGCGTATCGGCAAACAGCCTCTCGACCGCGGCGGCCGTGGTCAGGTCGCCCTGGATGGCTACCGCCCGGGCGCCCGCCGCCTCGACCGCGGCCACCGTCGCTTCTGCATCGGGTCGGGTGGCGGCGCTGTTGTAGTGAATCGCGATGGCGCTGGCGCCTTGGCCAGCCAGATCGCGCGCGATCAGGCCGCCGAGGTTCTTGGCCCCGCCGGCAATCAGTGCAACTTTGCCCTTGATGGAATGGTCAGCCATGACGAATCTCCTTTCCGCGTGAATTAAACCATGAGCTTAGGCTTTGCGGACCAGCGGATAAACCGGCTCGACATGGATTGATTATCCATACTGAAAATACAATCAAGTATCGATTGAACACAACACACATGCAATCCGCCCTTTGCCCGACGGACCCTCCCCGTCGATCACTTGAACGTCAAGGCTGTCCGACCGGCCGACACGCTGCTAGACTTGCTACCCACTTTTTCCCGGACATCCTCCCCGCGCCAATGAAGTCGTTCGTTCGTCTGATGCTCATCGCGGTCGTGTGCGTGTTTCACGGGAGCGTGGTACTTGCCCAGGGTGCGTCCGGGAGTGACGGATCCGGCACTCCATCGGTTTCCTCGAACTACGACGATGTGGGTGGCTTGCGGGCCAGTCCGGGACAGCGGCTCGAGATTCCGTTCCAGGAGTCGCGCGTCCTCAAGCTCGACCTCACCCGCGACGCCAACGACATCTGGGACCGCATCCGGCGGGGATTCGGCATGCCCGACCTGGATTCCGATCTCGTGGTCGAGCGACAGCTGTTCTACCTCAACCGCCCGGCTTTCCTGCGCACCGTGTTCGAGCGCGGGGGGCAATACCTCTATTACATCGTCGATGAAATCGAACGGCGCGGTTTGCCGACCGAGCTTGCGCTGCTGCCCATGGTCGAAAGCAACTACAATCCGCTGGCGCTGTCACGCGCAAAAGCGTCCGGCTTGTGGCAGTTCATTCCGTCGACCGGACGCAATTTCAACCTGACCCAGAATCAGTGGGTGGACGAGCGACGCGACGTGATCGCATCGACCAATGCCGCGCTCGATTATCTGGAGTATCTCTACGAATTTCATGGCGACTGGCATCTGGCGCTCGCATCCTATAACTGGGGCGAAGGCTCGGTTGCGCGGGCCATCAAGAAGAACCTCGATCAAAACCTGCCGACCGAGTACCGCGACCTCGCCATGCCAGACGAGACCCGCCAGTACATTCCCAAGCTGCAGGCGCTGAAGAATATCGTCTCGAATCCGGAGCTGTTCAATTTCGAATTGCCGCATGTCGCGAACGACGAACATTTCACCACCGTACCCGCGCCACGCGGCATCGATCTCGCTACCGCGGCCAGGCTCGCCGAGATGTCCATGGACGAGTTCGTCGCACTCAATCCGGGCTACAACCGCCCCATCATCAACAGCGACGACGACGTCCTGGTTGTTCCCGCAGACCGTGCCGAGCAGTTCAAGCTGCGCCTTTCGCAACACGCATCGAGCAGCAAACGCTGGGTGAACTATCAACTCCGCAAAGGCGACACGCTTGCCTCGATCGCGCGAAAATACGGGATGTCGATCAACCAGTTGCGAGAAATAAACGGCCTCGATGCACGCGCCAGCGTGAGAGTCGGCCAATCCCTGCTGGTGCCGGCAAAACCTTGAACGGTGTCTGGGCGTGCGCGCCGCGACTTCGTCCTACGCTTCGCTTCGTTCGATCCCGGCTCTACTCACGGCCCGCCGTCTTCGTTCGAGCGTCTACCCCGGCCAGTGGCAGCGCACGATATGGCTGGCACTGCCAAAGCGTGTTTGCGTCGGCTGTTTGCGTTCGCAGATCTCGGTCGCCTTCGGGCAGCGTGGATGAAAATGGCAACCGCTCATCGATGCCGCACCAGTGTGCGGATCGCCCGTGACCATCGCCGCGCCGCCGTGTCCCGGCGTCCGCGCGCCTTCGGCCGATGCCGCGACGAATGCCCGGGTGTAAGGATGGGCCGGGTTTGACAACACCGCGTCGATCGAGCCGTGCTCGACGATGCGGCCGCGATACATCACCGCCACAGCGTCGGCAAGATAACCCGCGACGCCTGGGTTGCGCGTGATCAGCAGGTAGCTCATGCCGGTTTCGTCCTGCAGTTCGCGCAGCAGGTTGAGGATGTGCGACCGGCAGGCGGCATCGAATCCGGCTACCGGCTCGTCGCAGATCAACACCTGTGGCGACACTGCCAGCGCGCGCGCGATCGCGACGCACTGCAACGAAAAGTCGTCGAGATCCTCGGGGTAGCGGCTTGCCAGCGTCGGCGCCAGGCCGACCCGCGAAAGCAGTCGTCCGACATGCCGGGTACGCTTGTCGGGATCGGTCTCGACCCCCAGCGCAATCATGCCTTCGGCAACGCTGTCGCCGATGCGCATGAACGGGTTCAATGCGGCCCGTGGCGACTGGAAGATCATCTGCAGCGCACGCCGGGTCGGCACGAACGCCGATTCGAACAACGTGTCCAGCGGACTGCCATCCAGAGACAGCTCGCCCTCATCGAACCCGATCAACCCCGCCATCGCCTTGCCCACGCGGCTCTTGCCACTGCCCGATTCGCCCAGGAGCGCCAGCGTGCGCCCGGCTTGCAGGCTCAGGTCGACCCCGTCCACCGCGCTGGCCCCGGCGCTGAGTCGGCCCGGTTCGAGATTGACCGTGAGCCCGCGCATCTCGAGGCGGATGGTCGTCGGCGGGCGCGGGCGATGGCGCGGCGGCGCAGCGGTCGGCAACGGCGGGTCGAGATCGTCCGGATCGCGATAGAGATGGCAACGCACGCTCTGCAAGCCCAGCACATGCAACCCGGGCGGCGTACTCGAACACGCGCCGAATGCGTGCGGGCAGCGCGACGCGAAGCAGCAGCCGGACGGATCGGATGCCGGCGCGCCACGCTCGGTGCCGCCGAGAACCTGTCCCCGTTGTTGCCGCGACGGCTGTGCCTCGATCAGACTGCGCGCATACGGGTGGAGTGGATTGGCCAGGAACTCGCCGCTCGGACCCCATTCCACCACCTCGCCATCGAGCACCACCGCCACCCGCTGCGCCATCCGGCGCACCACGTCGGGGTCGCGGGTAAACAGCATGATGGCCATGGCACGAACGTTGCGCAGCCGCTCGAACAAAGCCAAGACCTGGGTCTGAACGGTCGGATCGAGCGTGCCGATCGGTTCGTCGGCCAGCAGCAATTGCGGACGCCCGGCAAGTGCGAGCGCGATCGCCACCGACTGGCAAGTGCCGATCGCGAGTTCGCCCGGCTTGCGATCGAGACACGTTCCGGGGCTGGACAGGCCGGTCGATGCGAGCAGGCGCCGCGCCTCGTCGCGCGCGTCTGCGCCGGCCAGTCCGCGATGTTGCGCAAACACTTCGCCAAGATGCTGCATGACCGTCATGCCCGGGTTGAGGCTGGCAAGCGGATCCTGGAAGATCGTTGCCACGCGGCCACCCAGATAGGTGCGCAGCTCGGACCGCGACAGTTCGAGCAGATCCTTGCCGTGCAGGCGCAGCGTGCCGGCTTCGACCTGTGCGCCTGCGTCCAGCAAACCGGTGATCGCCGAAGCGATCAACGACTTGCCGCAACCGGCCTCTCCCAACAGCGCCAGGGTCTCGCCCGCCCGCAGATCGAGATCGACCCCGCGCAACGGCCATGTACGCGCGCCATTCGACATGACACCGACGCGCAGCCCGGCGATCGAGAGCAAACGGGTCGGGTCCGGCTCATCGGCGGACATACCGAGCATCGTCCGCACATCGACCCGATCATTCATGCCGATACCTTTGAACCAGGGTGTGCACGCGCATTAAAAAAGGCCGCGGTTGCGGCCCATGACACTGCAACATTGCAGACGAGTGCGAATGGTATCAGTGATGGTGATGACCGCCCGGGCCATGCACATGGCCGTGGGTGACCTCTTCGGCGCTTGCCGGACGGACTTCGGAAACCGTCATGTCGAAAATCAGCGAAATGCCGGCCAGCGGATGATTGCCGTCGACGACGACTTTGCCGTCGGCAATATCGGTAATCCGGTAGACCACTTCTTCGTCGCCGTCTTCGGTGACACGCTCGAAGGACATGCCCACCTCGATGTTGTCCGGAAACTGGCTCAGATCTTCCAGCAGGACCAGCTCTTCGTCATAGTCGCCGAACGCATCCTCGGGCTCGAGGCGGACCTTCAGGGCCTCGCCGGTCTTCTTGCCGTGCAAGGCTTCTTCGATCGCGGGGAAAATCCCGTCGTAGCCGCCGTGCAGATAGATGAGCGGCTGCTTGCCGTCGTCGATCATGTTGCCATCGGTGTCGGTGACGGTGTAGTTCAGCGTGACGACCGAGTTCTTAACGATTTCCGTTTGCATATTCCGTTTCCAGGTTCCTGACCATGTTGAAGACATTTGCCGCGTGACCGCGGGGAGAGACATCCCGGAGAACGTGCCGGATCACGCCTAGTTTGTCGATGATGAACGTCGTTCGTGCCACCCTGGCCTGATCGCTGCCGTCACCCCGATTCGATCGACACACATCATAAACACGGCAAACCTCGCAATCTTCGTCGGATAGCAGCCTGAGCGAGAGGCCGTGGAGATCGCGAAATTCCGCATTGGTCAGACAATCGTCAGGGCTGATTCCGATCACTTCGCAGTCGTAGCGTGCGAAGTCGTCCTCATGGTCGCTGAAATCGGCTGCCTGCAGGGTGCAACCCGGCGTGTTCGCGCGCGGATAGAAGTAGAGGACGATGTGCCGTCTGCCAAGTGCCGACTCGAGATCGAACACCTCCATGTCGGCGTCCGGCAGCGAAAAGACTGGCGCAACATCACCGACCTGAAGCATGTGCTCTCCCTGACGTCGCGGCAATTCTAGCCGAGACCGGGTTTCAAGACTACCGCTGGCGTCGCCTCTGTGGAACATGGAATTGTCTCCTGATTGTTTTTTCGACTTGTGTCATGCCTTGATTACGACATGTACTCGTACGAATAGACCAGATCCGATCCGGGCTCAAGGCCTGGCGGCCAAAAGTCATGAAATATTTGTTTGTACACGGGCGCTAACTGTATAAAATAACAGCCAATCAGGAGTGCTCAATGACGATAGACACAACGGATCTGACCCGCAGGCAGCAGGAGATCCTCGCCTTCATCCACCAGGCTCTCGAAGCCGAAGGGCGCCCCCCCACCCGTGCCGAAGTATGTCGGGCATTCGGTTTCAAGTCGCCCAACGCGGCCGAGAGCCATCTGCGCGCACTGGCCGCCAAGGGTGCCATCACCCTTGAAGAAGGCCGGGCGCGCGGCATACGCCTGCCCGGCGGCTTTCCACGTCGTTCAGACACGTTTCACGACACCGGCCTTCCGTTGATCGGGCATGTCGCGGCCGGCAACCCGATTTTGGCGATCGAGCATGTCGAATCCCGCCACCCGGTCGATCCGGCCCTGTTTTCCCCGCGCGCGGACTATCTTTTGCGGGTGAAGGGGCTGAGCATGCGCGATGCCGGCATTCTCGACGGCGATCTTCTCGCCATTCACCGCACCGAAACGGCCCGCAACGGCCAGATCGTGGTCGCCCGGGTGCGCGACGATGTCACGGTCAAGACTTTTTCGGCCCGGGGCAGGCTCGTGAGCCTGTTGCCTGCCAATCCCGACTTCGATCCGATTACGGTCGATACCGAAATCGAACCACTGGCCATCGAAGGCCTGATGGTCGGCCTGATCCGCAACGGCCTGCCGAACTGAAGCGCCTTTCGCGTCCGATGTCAGCCCGAGCCACGACCCTGCCCGCCGAGCTGCTGGCATCGGGCCTGATCTGGCAAGCCGACCGGCTGGCCAGCCCTGCATGGCCAGGCTGGCCGACCGGCTTTCCGGTGCTCGATGCCGAGTTGCCGGGTGGCGGCTGGCCGCGTGATGCGATCATCGAGCTGATCTCGGATCGGCCCGGCATCGGCGAATTGCAACTGATGCTGCCGATGCTGCGATCGTCGCCACCCGCACGCTGGGCCGCCTGGGTCGCCCCGCCCTTTTTGCCCTATGCGCCGGCACTCGCGGCAAGCGGGTTCGACCTCGGGCGCCTGCTGTTGATTCGTCCCCATGATCATGCCCGCTCGATCTGGGCAACCCGCCAGGCGTTGAATTCGGGGGCCTGCCATGCGGTGGCGCTGTGGAGCAGGAACATCGACGCCTCGGCGCTCCGGCGTCTGCAACTGGCGGCCGAAGCGTCCGCCACGCCCTTGTTTCTGTATCGTCCCAACGCTGCCGCCAGATCGCCTTCGCCTGCGGCATTGCGCCTGCAACTGCTGGCACGGCCCGATGGCCTGGGCGTGGTCATACTCAAGCGCAAGGGGCCGGTCACGCACACGCTGCTCAGGCTTGCGCTTCCTTCCAGGCTGCGCCGCAGCCCTGCCCACGATGCTCTGGATAGCCTTGCACCTGCCCGACCTGCCGCTGCAGGTATTCACCCGGGGCCTCGCTGAGGCCGGCGCGCTGGCGGTGGTCGAGCATCGGCCGCGCCAACAGG
>DDUE01000077.1 GCA_002344625.1 Rhodocyclaceae bacterium UBA2346
GTTGACGGGAAGTCACTTGGGGAATTGTTAGCACTCACCTTGGAAGTACCACTCAAGGAAGGTTGCAAATGTAGGGAAGTCTGCGGGCAGTGTGCCAGAGATGAGCATGGCGTCACCTCCCTCAAAGTCAACGTTGAACACGCTGTCTGTGACCGTGTCATAGACGAGAACTGAATTGGCAAGCAAGTCAGAAATGACGAGATAGCGGTCTGGCCAGCCGAACTTGGAACGAACAGCTCGGGTGGAATACTCGACTGACTTCGGCGAATCAGGACGCCCTAGGTCTAGCAGGATGAAGCCAGTGCTGCGGCTGCAGAACGGACCGCTATAGGCGCTAAAGAACTCCGCAGCATCTGATCCAGGTAGAAAACCAAGACTGGTGAGATAGCTGGGTGGCAACGCTGTTTCACGGCGAAGACGCTGGCTTTTAAGGGATGCGACCATGTGCGGTGTGAGTGCTAACAGTTGTAGTAGATGGAATAGGCCAGTATCGAGATAGGTGGAATCGGCCTATTGTGGCGCCATGAATAGGACTTTATCATGAACCCGTTTCCATCACTTCGTCATTGCGAACGACGTTAACGCATGCCTTCATTTCTGTCAAACAACTCTGCCGCAGTTGCTCGTTTCTGGCTCAACTACCGGAATTTACTGCAGAAATACGGCATCAAAGAGTCAATGCTCAAATGGTATGTACGCCACGCGGAGGCGTATGTAAGCGCTTCCGCGGGGCGTAAACTGGCGACCCATACCGCTCGCGATATCGAGGCCTGGCTGGGCGAGCATGGCAGGATAGGTCGAATGCCGGCGTGGCAGTTCGCGCAGGCGGTGGATGCGGTGCGCTATCTCTTCATGCTGGTCCATTCGCCGGTTGTTGACACGGTCGACTGGAAATTCTGGTGTGCCGGGGCGACGACCTTGCCGTCCGGCCACCCCACAATCGCGCGCAGCGCGACTCCGCCGTTCGTGTCCGTCGCGAGCGGCAAGGAGCCGGCGACCGCGCCGGCCATGACGACGCGCCTGATCGCGGTAATCCGCCAGCGAAACTACTCGATCCGTACCGAAGAAGCCTACCGGGGATGGCTGGAGCGTTTCCTGCGCTTCATCAAGGGCGCTGATCCTTGCACCATGGGGGCGCCGGAAGTGAAAGCCTTTCTCCAGGCACTGGCGGTGGAAGGGCGCGTGGCGGCGAGCACACAGAATCAGGCGCTGAATGCCCTGGTGTTCTTCTACGACAAGGTGCTGGAACAGCCGCTCGGCGACCTCGGAAGTTTCGCACGGGCGAAACGTCCTCACCGTCTGCCGGTGGTGCTGAGCCGCAACGAGGTCGTGCGGCTGCTCGATTGCCTGGAGGGAGTGCATGGCACGATGGCGGCACTGCTGTACGGCACCGGCATGCGCCTGATGGAGTACGTGCGCCTGCGGGTGAAGGATATCGATTTCGGCTACGGACAGATCATGGTGCGCGATGGCAAGGGGCAGAAAAACCGGGTGGTGCCATTGCCGACACGGCTCGTCGAATCTTTGCGCGAGCATTTGGAGAAGGTCCGGATGCTTCACCGGGAAGATCTGGCGCACGGCGCGGGGGCGGTGTTTCTACCCGATGCGCTGGAACGCAAATACCCGAACGCGGCGCGGGAATGGGGGTGGCAGTACGTGTTTCCGAGCAGCCGGCTGTCGGCCGATCCGCGTAGCGGCACGGTTCGCCGCCACCATCTGCACGAGAGCAGCCTGCAGAAAGCGGTTGGCAGCGCCGCCCGCGCGGCGGGGCTGGACAAACAGGTGAGCTGTCATGCACTGAGGCACAGTTTCGCGACGCATGTGCTGGAGAGTGGCTACGACATCCGCACCGTGCAGGAGCTGCTCGGGCATGCAGATGTGGCGACGACGATGATCTACACCCATGTGCTGAACAAGGGTGGACTCGCGGTGGTCAGCCCACTGGACAGGGTTTGAGGCGCGCAGGCTGACGCGCGCCACTTGACCTTCACCGCATCGTGCAACCCCAGCCTCAGGCCAGCGCGCGCAGGCTTGCCAGCGGCGGCCGCGCGAGCAGTCCGCGGATACCCAGCCAGCCGCCGCCCACCACGCCCAGCGCGCCGAGCACGACCGCGACCAACATCGGAGCGATGCCGGGCAAATACGCCATCTTGAACACGAACTGCGCGAGCACCCAGCCGATCAAGCCCGCGCCCACCCCCGCCAGCACCCCGGCCACGCAGCCCAGCACCAGGAATTCGGCGAGCAGGGCCTGGCGCACCTGGCGGTTGCGGGCGCCCAGCGTGCGCAGCATCGCGAGTTCATAGTCGCGCTCGTCATGGGTGGACTGTAGCGCCGCGTAGAGCACCACGACCCCGGCCAGAAGCGCGAACCCGAACACGAACTGCACGATCAGCACCAGCTTCTCGGTTATCGCCTGCACCTGCGCGATGACCGCGGCCACATCGATCACCGAGAGGTTCGGAAAAGCGTGGATCAGGTCGGCGGTGAAGGTTTGGTTGCCCTGCGGCAGGTTGAAGCTGGTGATCAGGCTGGCCGGATCGTTCTCGAGCATGCCTTCCGCGGCGATGAAGAAGAAATTGACCCGCATCGAATCCCATTCGAGCGCGCGCACGCTGGTGATCGGCGCTTCGACCAGGCGCCCGGCGATGTTGAAACGCACCCGGTCGCCGATCTTGAGCCCGAAGGTCCGGGCAAGCCCCTCCTCGACCGAGAACTGCGGGCTGCGCTCATGCGCATGCCAGCGGCCGGCGTTCACCTGGTTGTTGTCCGGCAGGCGGCTGGCATAGCTCAGGTTGAACTCCCGCTCGGCCAGGCGCCGGGTGCGATCGTCTTCGAACGCATCGGGGTTCACCGCGACGCCGTTGATCGCCTCGAGGCGCCCGCGGATCATCGGCAGCACATCGGGGGCGGCAAACCCGTTGGCGACGAAAAAGTCGGACAGCGCCACACGCTGATCCGGCTGGATGTTGATGATGAAGCGGTTGGGCGCGTCGGCGGGCGTCATCTGGCGCCAGTTTTCCAGCAGGTCGCCACGGATCAGGGTCAGCAACAGCAACGCGGCCATGCCGAGCCCGAGCGCACTCGCTTGGATCACGCTCGCCGACATGCGGCGCGTGAGCGATGCGAGTCCGTAGCGCCACCCACCGCTGCCGAGACTGCCCTGCCCCTTGACCCTGCCGAGCAGGCGGAACACGCCCCATGCCGCGAGCGCGAACACCCCCAGGGCCACCCCGAACCCGGCCGCGACCATGACGCCGAGGCGCAGGTCGCCCGCGATCCAGAAGATGATGGCGAACAACGTGCCGACACCGAGCAGCCAGGCCAGACCGGTGCTGCGCTCGACCGCGCCGAACTCGCGCCGCAGCACCCGCAGGGTCGAGACCTTGCCCAGTTGCAGCAGTTGCGGCAAAACGAAGCCGATCAGCAAAGCCAGGCCGACCGCCAGGCCGTGGGCGATCGGCAGCAGCGAAGGCGCCGGCAGTTCGGCCCCGACGACCTCGGCGAGCACCACCCCGAGACCGGCTTGCACCCCCCAGCCGACCGCCGTGCCGGCCAATGCGGCGAGCACGCCGAAGCCGATGAACTCGCCGATCACGATCTGCAGCACCTGCGTCTGGCTCGCACCCACGCAGCGCATCACCGCGCAGCCGTCGAGATGGCGCTGCATGAAGCGGCGCGCCGACAGCCCCACCGCGACCGCCGCGAGAATCACCGCGAGCAGTGCCGCCAGCCGCAGGAAGCGTTGCGCCTGGTCGAGCGCCGAGCGCACCTCGGGGCGCGCATTGTCGATGGTCTCGAGTGCCTGGCCGCGTCCGAGCTTGTCGCCGAGCCAGCCCCGGTATGCTTCGACCGCATCGGCACCGCCGGCCACATGCAGGCGCCAGGTGGCGCGGCTGCCCTCGACCAGCAGCCCGGTCGCGTCGAGATCCGCCGCGTTGAAAATCGCGCGCGGCAACAGGCTGAAGAAGTTGGCGCCGCGGTCGGATTCGAACGTCACCATCGCCCCCACGCGCAACTCGATCAGGCCGAGGCCGACCTTGTCGCCCACTGCGACGCCGAGGGTGGCGAACAGACGTTCGTCCAGCCACACCTCGCCGGCCGGGGGCACGGCTTGCGCGACATGGTCGGGCAGATTGGGGCCCGGCGCGGTGCGCAACACCCCGCGCAGCGGATAGCCCGGCTCGACCACCTTGACCCCGGCCAGTTGCGCGCCGTCTTCGGTGCTGACCATGCTCGAGAACAGGGTCGTGCCGACCACCTCCAGTCCGTGCTCGCGTGCGGCGCGCACGAAATGCTCGGGCCAGACCTTGTCGGCGCGCAGCAGCAGATCGCCGCCGAGCAGCTGGTTGGCCTCGCGATCGAGCCCCCGCCCCACGCGATCGGCGAGAAAACCGACGCTGGCGAGGCTCGCCACCGCGATCACGATCGCGATTCCGAGCAGATGCAACTCACCCGCGCGCAGGTCGCGCAGCATCATGCGCAGCGCAAGTCTCAGGGTCTTGGTCATCGATTCAAGCTCGCGGCAACAGTTTATGCACCAGCCCGACCCAATACGCCGCGCCGATCGGGATGATTTCATCATTGAAGTCGTAGCGCGGGTTGTGCAGCATGCAGCCACCCTCGCTCGTGCCGTTGCCTATCCAGACATAGCAGCCCGGCTTGCGCTGCAGGAAGAACGCGAAATCCTCCGCCCCCATGCTGGGTCGCGCATCGCGGCTCACCTGCTGCGCGCCGACGAGCGCCGTCGCGACACCGGCGCAGATTTCCGCCTCGGCCAGCGAATTCACCGTCGGCGGATAGCCGCGGCGATAGTCGAAGCCGACCTCCACCCCGAAGCCTGCCGCCACACCGGCACACAGTTCGCGCAGACGCGCCTCGATGCGCGCGGCCACCGGTTCGCTGAACGCGCGCACCGTGCCCGCCAGGGTCGCACGGTCGGGAATCACGTTATAGGCCTCGCCCGCATTGAACATCGTGGTCGACACGACTGCCGCGTCGAGCGGATCGAGGGTGCGGCTGGTGATGGTCTGTATCGCCTGCACCAGTGCGGCCGCGGCGACCACCGGATCGGTGCCCAGGTGCGGCATCGCAGCATGCGCGCCGTGCCCGCGCACCTCGATGTCGAAGCGGTCGGCGCTCGCCATCGCCGGGCCGGCATGGACCGCGAAGTGGCCTGCGGTCATACCCGGCCAGTTGTGCATGCCGAAGATCGACGCCATCGGAAAACGCTCGAACAACCCGTCCGCGATCATCGCCGGCGCGCCCCCCTCGCCCTCTTCGGCGGGCTGGAACACCAGATACACCGTGCCGTCGAAGTCGCGCTGCGCGGCCAGCACCTCGGCCGCGGCCAGCAGCATCGTGGTGTGCCCGTCGTGGCCGCACGCGTGCATGCAGCCGGTGTGGCGCGAACGATGCTCGAAGGTGTTGCGCTCCTGCATCGGCAGTGCGTCCATGTCAGCCCTCAGGCCGATCGCACGTGTGCCGCTGCCGCCGCGAACCACGCCGACGACGCCGGTCTTGCCGATGTTGCGATGCACCTCGATACCGAGCGACTGCAGGTGCTGCGCAACCAGTTCGGCGGTCCGATGCTCGGCAAAGGCGAGCTCGGGATGGGCATGGATGTCGCGGCGCAAACGCGTCAACTCGGTTTGGCGGGAACGAACCGTTTCAATTGCGCTCATGACGCCCTTCCTCCGTGCTCGAAATGGAAAATCTGCTTCAATAGTGAGTGTAACGGCGAAGTTTCGACAGGTCGAACGCCATAAAGGTGCATGCAAAATAAGGTTAAGCCCCATATTGGGGCGCAAATCTGGGGTATGATTGCCGGAATTCGCAGTTTTGCAACACTCAACGTGGCTTCTGCACCGAAATCGCCGCTTGCCCCCTCAATTGCACGAGAATCGCACTTCGCTGAACACTGCCGGACTGCTGGCGCGAGAATTGCTGGATTCGCCGGACAAGTTTGAACCAAGGGGTAAGGAATGTCGATTCACGTAGCGCTACACCATGTCACCCATTACAAATATGACCGGCCGGTCAATCTCGGCCCCCAGGTCATCCGGTTGAGGCCGGCACCTCACAGCCGCACCCGCATTCTCAGCTACTCGCTGAACATCCTGCCGCAAACGCATTTCATCAACTGGCAGCAGGACCCCCAAGCCAACTACCTGGCCCGTCTGGCCTTCCCCGAAAAAACCACCGAGTTCCGGATCGAGGTCGATCTCGTCGCCGAAATGGCGGTGATCAACCCGTTCGACTTCTTCCTCGAGCCCTATGCCGAGGAATGCCCGTTCGAATACGAAAGCTGGCAGAAGGACGAGCTCGCCCCTTACTTCAAGAAGCTGCCCCTCACCGCGAAGCTGGCTGCGTACCTGAACGGCATCGACCGCAGCAAGAAGCGCAGCGTCGATTTCCTGGTCGAGCTCAACTACAACCTCTACAAGCACATCGATTACACCATCCGCCTCGAGCCGGGCGTCCAGACCCCCGAAGAAACCCTCGAGAAGCGTTCGGGCTCCTGCCGCGACTCGGCTTGGCTGCTGGTGCAGATGCTGCGCAACCTCGGACTGGCGGCGCGCTTCGTGTCGGGCTACCTGATCCAGTTGAAGGCGGACGTCAAGTCGCTCGACGGGCCGTCCGGCACCGAAGTCGATTTCACCGATCTGCACGCCTGGTGCGAAGTCTATCTGCCCGGCGCCGGCTGGATCGGCCTCGACCCGACCTCCGGCCTGTTTGCCGGCGAAGGCCACATTCCGGTCGCATGCACGCCCGACCCGTTCTCGGCGGCGCCGGTCACCGGCGGCGTCGACAAGTGCGAGGTGAGCTTCGAACACGAGATGTCGGTGACCCGCATCTGGGAAGCGCCGCGCGTCACCAAGCCCTATACCGACGACCAGTGGCTGCAGATCGAATCGCTCGGCCACGAGATCGACGCGCGCCTCGAGTCCATGGACGTGCGCCTCACCCAGGGCGGCGAACCCACGTTCGTGTCGGTCGATGATCTCGAAGGCGCGGAGTGGAACACCGACGCGATGGGCCCCACCAAGAAGATCCTCGCGGCCGATCTCTACCATCGCCTGCGCGACAAGTACGGCGCCAACGGGCTGGTACATTTCGGCCAGGGCAAGTGGTATCCGGGCGAGCAGTTGCCGCGCTGGTCGCTCAACTGCTTCTGGCGCAAGGACGGCCAGCCGATCTGGAGCGACCCGACCCTGATCGCCGACGAAGCCAGCGGCGGCACTGCCGACGCAGCGATTGCCGCGCGCCTTCTCGAAGGCGTCGCGAAACGCCTCGGCGTCGTGTCCGACCACATCTTCCCGGCATACGAAGACGTGTTCTACTACATGTGGCGCGAGCGCCGCCTGCCGGCCAACGTCGATCCGTTCGACTCGCGGGTGGATGACGAACTCGAGCGCGAGCGCCTGATGAAGGTCTTCACCCAGGGGCTCACGCTGACCATCGGCCACACGCTGCCGATCACGCGCAACGACTTCACCGGCGAGTGGGAAACCGGGCCCTGGTTCCTGCGCAGCGAGCGCTGCTACCTGTTGCCGGGCGACTCCCCGATGGGTTATCGGCTGCCGCTCGACTCGCAGCCGTGGGT
>DDUE01000058.1 GCA_002344625.1 Rhodocyclaceae bacterium UBA2346
CGTGTCCGGCTCGGGCAAGTCCAGTCTGGCGCGCGACGTCATCCACGCCAACCTGCGCGCCCGCCTTGGAGACCCCGAGGCCACCCGTGCCCGCCGCCGCGGCAAGGCCCAGCCCGAAGAGGTCGACCAGGCCCTGATCGGCTGCAAGGGCGTCCATGGCTGGCAACAGGTCGGCCGTGTGCTGGAGGTCGACCAGACCCCGATCGGCAAGACGCCGCGCTCGTGCCCGGCGACCTATGTGGGTTTCTGGGATGCGATTCGCAAGCTGTTCGCCGACACGTTCGATGCCCGCACGCGCGGCTGGAATGCGTCGCGCTTCTCGTTCAACACCGGGGCCGGGCGTTGTCCGGTGTGCGAGGGCCAAGGCCGGATCACGGTCGAAATGAACTTTCTGCCCGACGTGAAACTCCCATGCGAGGCCTGCGGGGGCGGTCGTTTCAATGTCGAGACGCTGGCCGTCGAATGGCGGGGCAAATCCGTCGCCGATGTGCTGGCGCTGCCGGTCGACGATGCGGTCGAATTCTTCGCCGCCCATCCGGCGATCAGTCATCCGCTGAAGCTGCTTCAGGATGTCGGACTGGGCTATCTCACCCTGGGGCAACCCAGCCCGACCCTGTCGGGTGGCGAGGCCCAGCGGATCAAGCTGGTGACCGAGTTGGCAAAGGTGCGCTCGCGCCCGGGTGACGCGGTCGCGGCCGGCGCGATGCCGCTGCCACCAGACCGGCATACGCTGTATGTGCTCGACGAGCCCACGGTCGGCTTGCACATGGCCGATGTCGAAAAACTGATCCATGTGCTGCATCGCCTGGTCGATGCGGGACACACCGTGCTGGTGATCGAGCATGATCTCGATGTCATCGCCGAGGCGGACTGGTTGATCGACCTCGGGCCGGAAGGGGGCGAGAACGGTGGCGAGGTGGTCGCGGAGGGGCCGATCGGGGCCCAGGCGGGGCATGGGCGCTCGCATACGCTCAGAATTCTGGCGGCATTTCTTGCCGACCGGCGCGCGGTGCTGCTACGGGCGGGTTGAGGCGCCAGGTCGCGGGGCGGGGCGGCATGTATCGATTCCGGGTCGGGCACGGAAGCCCGGATCCGTGGAAACTGGATAGGAGAGCGGGTAATGAGTGAAAGGACGATTCGGGTGTGGGACCTGCCCACGCGGCTGTTTCACTGGCTGTTGTTCGTGTTGATGGTGGCCGCGATCGTGGCGGCCAAGGTCGGCGGCAACGCAATGGAATGGCACGGGCGCCTGGGGCATCTGATCTTTGGCCTGATCGTGTTTCGCCTGGTGTGGGGCGTGGTGGGCTCGACCACGGCGCGATTCACCCACTTCGTGCGTGGTCCGGGCGCGATACGCGCCTATCTGCAGGGCCGCTGGCGCGGTATCGGTCATAACCCGCTGGGTGCCCTGTCGGTGCTGGCGCTGCTCGCGCTCACCGGGTTCCAGGCCACGACCGGGCTGTTCGCAAACGACGACATCGCGTTTCGTGGTCCGCTGGCGGCGCTGGTATCCACCGATGCCAGCAATCTGCTGAGCGACTGGCATCGCCAGGCCGAATGGTTCATCTATGGCCTGGTGGGGCTGCATGTGGCGGCGGTGCTCTATTACGCCCATGTCCGCGGCGACAACCTGGTCAAACCGATGGTGGTGGGCCGCAAGGCGGTGACCGATCCCGCGCTCGAATCCGCCCGGGGAGGCGGTCTGATCGCTTTCGCGGCGGCGGTCGTGATTGCGGGCGCGGCGCTGTGGGCGACGAGCGGCGCGCTCGTTCCGCCGCCACCGCCTCCCCCGCCGGCGCTCGGGTGGTGATCAGAGTGCGCGCCGTGGCCGGCGCGCACTCTGGGGGCGCGACTTACTTCTCTGGGCCGCGGTAGTTGTCGTGACAGGCCTTGCAGGCTTTGCCGACCTCGCCGAACTGGGCTGCGATCGCAGCCTTGTCGCCGGTGGCGGCGACTTCCTGAAGCTGGTTGGCCTGTTGCATGAAATTCACCGCGATGTCGCGAACCTTGTCGCCGTCGGTGAAGAATGCACTCTTGAGGCGGGTCGGCTTCCAGCCGCTGCCGCTGTCGGTGCCCGGGCCGTAGAGCGCGCCCATGCCCGAGTTGGCGGTTGCGGCGATGACGCTTGCCGCCGCGAGCACCTGGCCCTGATCGAAGGGTACCGAGCCATCGACCACTTGCGCCTTGATCTTGCCCATGTTCCACGCCATGAAGGCGTAGCCGGACTGGCGGTATTTGATCATGTCCTCATTCGACTGGGCCGAAGCCGTGGTGGCGAGTGTCAGCGCGAAAAGGCCGAGTGCGGCGCTGGTCAGTTTCTTCTTCATATGCGAACTCCAGGTTGGTTGATGTTGCGAAGTTGTGGCGTATGCCGGGTGGGGTGGACTTTGCTGCGATGCAAAACGTTCCATTGCCGGCAATAAATATCAATAAACGATCATATTATCATTGTCTAAAGCGCGGTTTACAGGGCCCGGTCGGCCTTGTTTGTCGCAAAACACCTCAAATCGTGCTCAAGTCCGGTAATCGCGAGGCCGTAGAATAGTCAGCAAGTGTTAGAAATGCGTTCAATCGGCTGGCGTGGCTTGGCGTCGGCAGCAGGAGAGCAAAATGCGTCGTCTGTCCGATACCCCGATCTGGGTGCGCCTTACCGGCGTGATCTGGCTGATGCTGGTGATTGCCTGGGGCAGCATGATTGCCTGGGAGACCAGGAGCAATCGCGAGAATGCGGTGAGGCAGGCCGAGGAGTTTGCCCGCACGATCAACGAGATGACCATGGCGGGCCTGACCGGGATGATGATTACCGGGACGGTCGCGCAGCGCGACGTGTTTCTCGACCAGATCCAGGAGCTGTCGGTCGTGCGCGGACTGCGGGTGCTGCGCGCCGACGGGGTGACGCAGATTTTCGGTCCCGGCTCCGCGGGCAACGTGGCCCCGGACGCGCTCGAGCACGAGGTCATGACCTCGGGCAAGACGGTGATCCGGGTCGAGTCCGATACGGCCCACGGCGAGCATCTGCGTGCCGTGATCCCGTCGCTGGCCAGCACCAATTATCTCGGCAAGGATTGCATCGCCTGTCATCAGGTGCCGGAGGGAACGCCGCTGGGCGTCGTGTCGATGCGGGTTTCGCTCGACCAGGTCAATCAGGCGGTCACCAGCCTGCGCAACGAGAGCATCGTGTTCGCGGTGCTGGCATCCTTGCCGCTGCTGTTCTTCGTGTACTTCTTCATTCGCCGCGTGGTGGTCAACCCGTTGTCGCACCTGTCGGGCAGTCTTGCCGAGATCGCCCAGGGCGGCGGCGATCTTACCCGCCGCCTGTCGGCCGAGGGTGACGACGAGATCGGCAGGACCGCCGGGGTGTTCAACAAGATGCTCGGTACGATCGCCGACCTGGTGCGCCAGGTCGGCAATTCCGCCAGCGCGGTCACCAGTTCCGCCGGCGGCCTGGTAGACAACGCCGAGAGTGTCGCGAAGAGCTCGCACCGTCAGAACGAGCAGTCGGCGAGCGCAGCCGCGGCAGTCGAGGGCCTGGCCGACAACATTACCCATATCGCGTCGAGTACCGAGCATGTGCGGGCAAAATCGCGCGAGAGCCTGGCGCGATCCAATGAGGGCCAGGCGAGTCTTCAGCACCTGATCGGCGAGGTCGCACATGTCGAGCAGGCCGTCCAGAACATGGCTGACCTGGTGTCGGCGTTCGTGAAGTCGACCCAGTCGATCACCGGCATGACCCAGGAGGTGCGCGAGATCGCCGAGCAGACCAATCTGCTGGCGCTGAATGCCGCGATCGAGGCGGCGCGGGCCGGCGAGCAGGGACGCGGCTTTGCGGTGGTCGCCGACGAGGTGCGCAAACTTGCTGAAAAATCGGCCCGGTCGGCTGGCGAGATCGATGCCATCACCCAGGAGATCACCCGTCAGTCGGCGGCGGTCCAGCAGTCGATCGTGCGGGGTCTGAGCCACCTCGAAACGAGTCGTGAGGCGGCGGGCGTGGTGTCCGGGGTGCTCGATGCGGCGAATGGCCTGGTGGTCGAGGTCGGTGCCGGACTCGACGCGATCGCGAGCGCCACCGAGGCGCAGCGTCGCTCCAGCGATACGGTCACGATGAGCATCGACGAGATTGCGCGCATGGCGAAAGACAACAACCAAGCCATCGACTCGACGCTCGATGCCGCCCGCCGCCTGCAACGCCTCGCCGCCGACCTTCAGACCGCGGTATCACACTTCAGGGTCTGAAGACCGGGGCCGGCGGCGATATCCGGAAACGGCTCCGCCGTCAGGCAGGCTCATTCGATCCGGATCGGAACGAAGATGCGGGAGTCGCCGCGCTGGACCAGCAATGCAAAGCGCTTGCCCGAGCGTTCCACCAGGGTTCTGAACTCCGCCGCGTTGCTTATGCGTTGATTGTTGATCGCGAGTATCAGGTCGCCGGGCTGAATCCCGAACTGTGCCGCGGGGCCGGTCGCGCCTTCGACCAGCACGCCGCCCGGCACGCCGAACCGGCTGGCTTCGTCCGGTGTCAGCGAGCGGCCGGTCAGGCCGAGTGTGTCGGCCGCATCGCCCCGGCCCGGGCCGGAAGCCAAGGCCGTGCTGCCCGAAGGCATTTCGTCCAGCCGGGCATCGATGATCTGTCTTGCGCCGTCGCGCCAGATTTCGAGCTTGACGGCCGTGTCGGGACGCTTGTCGCCAATGATGCGGGGCAGGTCGGCGGATTCTCCGACCTTGACGCCATCGACGCCGAGAACCACGTCTCCGGCCTTGAGCCCCGCCTTGTCGGCGGCGCTGTCGGGTTCGACGCGGGCAACCAGGGCGCCCGTCGGTTCGGCCAGGCCGAAGGTCTGGGCGAGATCCCGGTCGACCGTCTGGATGGTGATCCCGAGCTTGCCGCGCTGTACCCGGCCGAATTCGATCAGCTGGTTCTTGATGTTGAGGGCGACGTCGATCGGGATCGCGAACGAAATGCCCATGAAGCCGCCGGAGCGCGAGTAGATTTGCGAATTGATGCCGATCACTTCGCCTTCGAGGTTGAACAGCGGCCCCCCGGAGTTGCCCGGGTTGATCGCGACGTCGGTCTGGATGAACGGTACGTAGTTTTCGGATTGCAGCCGGCGCGCCTTGGCCGAAATGATGCCCGCGGTGACGGTATTGTCGAACCCGAATGGCGAGCCCATCGCGACCACCCATTCACCGACCCGTGTCCGGTCGGCGTCGGCGGTCTTGACCGTGGGTAGCCCCTTGGCATCGATCTTGAGCAACGCGATGTCGGTGCGGGCATCGGTGCCGATGACCTCGGCCTTGAACTCGCGCTTGTCGATCAGGCGCACCGTCACCTCGACCTTGCCCTCGCTCACCACATGTGCGTTGGTCAGCACATAGCCATCGTCGCTGATGATGAAGCCCGACCCGATGCCGCGGCTGATGCGGGGTCCCCGCTCGCCCTGGCCCGGACCGCCCGGAAACGGCACGCCGAAGCGGCGCAGGAAATCGTAGAACGGATCGTCCGGCGAGAGCATCTCGGCGCTCGGGCGCTGGCTTTCGCTCGCGACGCTGATGTTCACCACCGCGGGCCCCACGCTCTCGACCAGGTCGCCGAAATCGGGTAATCCGAACTTGTTGAGCGCGACCGCCGCCGGGGCCGTCGCGGCGGCCGGCGATTGGGCCAGCCCGGATCCGGGAAACAGCGTTGCCAGCAGGACGGCGGTTGCCGCGCTCGCAACGACCTTGTGTATCGCAACGTTTCGACTCATTGTTCAAACCTTTGCTGTCGGACTGGGGGGATGATCGCATGCCAAGGCGACCCGACGGGCGCCCCGTGGTGTGTTCGCGTCGTGCTGCGGGGATGCCCTGGGTGTGTTCGGGCCGCCAGGCTGTGGGTAGACGAAGCCGGTGCCCAAGCGTTCCCGCCGGCACCGTCTCGCCACCGGCCCTGAAACGGCATCCGGGGGCGATCCGCGCCCTGCGCCGGTTGGCGGCACCCCGTCCGGACGCCCGGAAAGCTGTGTTTGCAACGTGCTGGGGTTAAACTGTCGCGACGGACAACTCGCCCCGTGTCATTGCAGGAAATACCGCGTCATGACGCTTACCGATCTTCGATACCTGGTCGCGCTGGCAAGAGAGAGGCATTTCGGGCGGGCAGCCGAAAAATGCCATGTCAGCCAGCCGACGCTTTCGGTTGCGATCAAGAAGGTCGAGGACGAACTCGGGGTGCAGCTGTTCGAGCGCAGCGCGACCGAGGTCAAGATCACCGCCACCGGTCAGCGCATCGTCAATCAGGCCGAGAAAGTGTTGCTGGAAGCGGCGCGCATACCCGAGATCGCCTCGGCAGGGCGCGATCCCCTTTCCGGCCCGCTGCGCCTGGGCGTCATCTACACGATCGGGCCCTACCTGTTGCCGCGCCTGATCCCGCTTGTGCATCACCATGCGCCGCGCATGCCGCTGGTGATCCAGGAGAATTACACCAATCGCCTGGTCGAGCTGCTGAAACGCGGCGAACTCGACGTGATCGTGATTTCGCTCCCGCTCGACGAGGCCGGCATCGTTGCGCAGCCGGTCTATGACGAACCGTTCCGGGTGCTGCTCCCGGTCGGTCATCCTTGGGCCGAACTCGACCAGATCGAGCCCGACAGCCTCGCCGACGACCAGTTGCTGCTGCTTGGGTCCGGCAACTGCTTTCGCGATCAGGTCCTCGAAGTCTGCCCCCATTGCCGCAACGTGAGTGGTTTGCAGCGAACGCTCGAAGGCAGCTCGCTCGAGACCATCCGGCACATGGTCGCGACCGGTCTGGGCCTGACCGTGCTGCCGAGCTCCGCGGCGGACGCGTTGCCGACACAGAATGCGCTGGTCGCGGTGCGGCCGTTTTCGCAACCCGAGCCTACGCGCCGGGTTGCGCTGGCATGGCGCGTAACCTATCCCCGCAGCGGCGCGATCGACGTACTGCGCACCGCAATCATCGAGAGCGCGCTACCTGGCGTGAAGCCGGTCGGCGGCATGCCGTCGGTCGAAAGCGGCGAGCGTGATGATCCGCGGATATGACGACGATACGATCGGGCAACTGGATGCGGCGGGTGGCGTCGTTTAGTGTCGACGTCGTGGACTGAGTTTTCGGGGCCGTGCCCCACTTGATGGAGTGTTGAAGAATGGAAATCGATATCGGTATCAACAAGAAAGATCGTGAAAAAATCGCACAGGGCCTGTCGCATCTGCTGGCCGATACTTACACGCTGTACCTCACGACCCACAATTTTCACTGGAACGTGACGGGGCCGATGTTCAACACGCTGCACCTGATGTTCGAGCAGCAGTACAACGAGCTTGCGCTGGCGGTCGACCTGATCGCCGAACGTATCCGGGCGCTCGGGTTTCCGGCGCCCGGCACTTATCGCGAGTTCGTCGAGCTCGCGAGCCTGAAGGAGCCCAAGGGCGTGCCCGCGGCGACGGACATGATCAAGCAGCTCGTGGTCGGCCAGGAAACCGTGGTTCGAACCGCGCGCAGTATCCTGCCCCTGGTCGATAAGGCGAGCGACGAGCCCACCGCCGATCTGCTGACGCAACGCATGCAGGTGCACGAAAAGACCGCGTGGATGCTCAGAAGCCTGCTCGAAGGCTGAACACGGACGCCAAAACGATAACTGGCACAGGCATGACGCGGTGAAGCGCGCGGGGCTGGTCATTCTCGGCAGCGGCATGGCGGGCTACGGGTTGTTGCGGGCAATGCGCCGGAGTGGCGTGCCGACGGCGGTAACGCTGATCACGCGCGATGACGGCGCGGCCTACCTGCGCAGCGATCTTGCGCCGGGCCTGGCCGGCCGGCGCGACGCGCGCGACCTCAGGTTGGCCACCGCCGCGCAAATGGCATATCGGCTCGAAGCCGAGATCATCACCCAGCAAGCGGTGCATGAGATCGATCGCGAGCACAGGCTGATCAGAATGCAGGACGGCGAGATCGCCTACGAGCGGCTGGTAATCGCGACTGGTGGAGAGCCGCGTCGGCCGGGCTGGCTCAAGGGGTCGGCCACCGATCAGCTGCTGACCATTTCCAGCTTGGCCGAGTACAGCTATTTCAACACCGTGATCGCCGGGCGCAGGCGTGTGGCCGTGCTGGGTGGCAGTCTGGCGGGGTGCGAACTCGCGGGCAACCTATGCGCCGCCGGGTTGCAGGTGACCCTGTTCGAACCGGCCGCTCAGTTGGCGCAGGATTTGTTGCCCACCTTGTGCGCAAAGTTCGGCGAGCGTGCGCTGGCGGCGAGCGGTGTGCGGATACTGTGCGAGGAAGGCTTGCAGCGCGTCGATCAGGGCGCGGATGCGCTTGACCTGCTCACGCTTGCCGGTGCGCGGTGCTCGACGGATGTCGTGGTCGCCGCGCTTGGCAGCACGCCGCGCACGGCGCTTGCGCTTGCGGCAGGTCTCGAGGTCGGCCATGGCGTACGGGTCGACAAGCGTCTGGCGACCTCCGATCCAAGCATCTTCGCGATCGGTGAATGCGCAGAATTCGAGAAGCGAACGATCGATCTACCCGAGGATATCGATCAGGCCGCGAGAGTTCTCGCAAGCGTGCTTGGTGGGGAGCCGGGGCGCATGATGGTCTGGCGTCCGACACTCAGGCGGGCGCGCCTGGCGCGCTGCCCCGCAATCATTTGCGAGCCGCCGAACGTGGCGGGCGAATGGCACGAGCGTGCAACCCACCACGGCGTGACCGCCGAGTTTCATGACCGCGAGGGCGACTTGCGCGGATTTGCGCTGATGGGCACGGCCAGCGGCGACAGCGAGCGCCTGCTGCGTCGCATGGCCCATTGACCGGGCGGGTGACCGGGCGCGGGGATCGCACCGGCATCCCCTGCTCTCTCCGCCTAGGCTCACTCCGCCTTCTTGGCGGTACGCTTCCGAGGGGCCGGTTTGCTTGCAGCGGCCGCGGTGCTTGCGTCCGCGCCCTCGTCTTCACGCTTTGCGGTCGCGCGCGGCTTCTTCGCCTCGAACTCGAAGCCTACCTTGCCATCGGTGCCCCGTACCAGGAAGGCCGAAAACTTGCGCCGCGTGCGTGACGAGACGAAGCCCTTCAAGAGTTCGGTACGCCCCTCGGCAAGCAGTTTCACCATCTGGTCGCGTTCGATCGGCTGCTGCAGGATGATCTTGCCCGAACGGAAATCGCAACTCTTGCCGGGGCCGACGGATTTTTCGCACACGAAAGACAGGCCGTGCTCATAGACGGCGCTGTTGCATTTCGGGCACGGGCCGAGCGACTGCTGGCCCGAAAAGTCCACCGGCTCGGCACTTTCGTCATCCTTGGGCTGGCCGAAGTCGAACTCGGGCTGCTTGTCGTCATTGAGCCGAATCTCGGCATTGAACAAACGCCCCATCTTGTTGCGGAAGCCGAGCAGCGGTCCGACCCTGCCCTCGCGCAGCAGCGTCTCGATTTCGTCGATCTCGAACTGCCGTCCGGCGACGATTTTCCAGGTGCTCCAGTCGCAGGCCTGGCAGGCGAATTTCTTGTAGTTTTCCTTGACCACCCCAGCGCATTTCGGGCACGGCGTCGCGAGGGTGACGAAATCGCCCGGCACGGTGTCGGACTCGAAGCGCTTGGCGCGCTCGACGATCTCGCGCGCCATCTCGGCGATCTCGTGCATGAACGCAGGCCGCGAGAGGCTGCCGCGCTCCATCTGCGCCAGCTTGTGTTCCCATTCGCCGGTCAGCTCGGGCGAGGTCAGCGACGATACACCCAGGCCCTTGAGCAGCGTGATCAGCGAGAAGGCCTTGGCGCTGGGAATCAGCTCACGCCCTTCGCGATGGACATATTGTTCGAGAATCAGACCCTCGATGGTCTGGGCGCGGGTCGCCGGGGTGCCCAGGCCACGCTCCCCCATGGCGGCGCGCAATTCTTCGTCGTCGACCATCTTGCCCGCGCCTTCCATCGCCGACAGCAAGGTTGCTTCGTTGAATCGGGCGGGCGGTTTGGTTGCAAGCGACTTGAGCAGCACCTCGTCGGCGCGCACCGTTTCACCGGCGGCCACCGCGACCAGTTGGGTGTTGCCGCCCTCTTCCTTGTCGTCGTCGCGTGCGGCTTCCTTGCCGTAGACCGCGAGCCAGCCCGGATTCACCAGCACCTTGCCCTCGGTCTTGAAGGCCTCGCCCGCGACGCGGGTGATGCGGGTGGTGATGCGGTACTCGGCGGCGGGGTAGAACACCGCCAGGAAGCGCCGGGTCACCAGGTCGTAGATCTTCTGCTCCGGTTCGGACAGGCTCTTGGGCTGGGTGCCGGTGGGGATGATCGCGAAGTGATCGGAAATCTTGGTGTTGTTGAAGATCCGCTTGTTCGGCTTCACCCAGCCGTTCTCGGCGATCTCGTTCGCGAACGGCGCATAGCTGTCGGGCAGATCGCGCATCACCTGCGCGACGGTGCCGAGGTAGTCCTCGGGCAGTGCGCGCGCATCGGTTCGCGGGTAAGTCAGGACTTTGTGGCGCTCGTAGAGCGCCTGCGCCACCTGCAGGGTCGCCCGTGCTGAAAAGCCGAAACGGCCGTTGGCTTCGCGCTGCAGGCTGGTGAGGTCGAAAAGCAGTGGCGACAACTGGGTCGACGGTTTGGCTTCCTCCTCGACCGTGCCCGGTTTGCCTAGGCATTTGTCGCGGATCGCCTCGGCCCGGGCTTTGTCCCACAGCCGGAAGGCGGTGGCGTGCTCGTCGCCGTCGCGCTTCTTGAAGGCCTCGTCGAACCAGCGCCCCGGGTAATGTCCGGCCGCGCAGGCGAAGCTGGCCTCGAGCTCCCAGTAGTCACGCGGCTTGAATTTGCGGATGCGCTCTTCGCGCTCGACCAGGATTGCCAACGTCGGCGTCTGTACCCGCCCGACCGTGGTCAGGTGAAAGCCGCCGGTCTTGGAATTGAACGCCGTCATGGCGCGGGTGCCGTTGATGCCGACCAGCCAGTCGCTCTCGGCCCGGCATACCGCCGCGGAGCGAAGCCCTTCGACGTCGGCGGCGGAGCGTAGCTGGGCGAAGCCGTCGCGGATGGCGGCGGGGGTCATCGACTGCAGCCACAGGCGCTGAACCGGCTTGCCGGTCTTGGCATGCTCGGCGATGAAGTTGAAGATCAACTCGCCTTCGCGCCCGGCGTCGCAGGCGTTGATCAAGCCGACGACATCCTTGCGCTTGATCAGCCTTACCAGCAATTTGAGGCGATCCTCGGTCTTCTCGATCGGCCGGAGCGCAAATTCGGGCGGGATCACCGGCAGATGGGCGAAAGTCCATTTGCCGCGCTTGACTTCGTACTCTTCGGGCACCGCCAGTTCGAGCAGATGGCCGACCGCGGACGACAGCACGTAGTGGTCGGATTCGAAGTAGTCCTTTTCCTTGGTGAAACCGCCCAGCGCCCGTGCGATGTCCTGCGCGACCGATGGCTTCTCCGCGATGATAAGTTGCTTGCTCATGCCTGTGGGGCTACCTTGGGGGCTCGCATGCTCCCCTTGTTGTGTTGTCCGGGTGCGCAGGGGTCGAACAGACATCATGCCGGGCCATCGCCGGCAGACCTATGATGGACGCGATCAAGACCACTCCGTGCGCCGCATGATAAGCAGGCTCGTCGCCTGCGCGCAAGCAATCGGGTGTGCGGCCGCTACTGGAAGGCGGTGTAGTCCTCGTCGTCCTCGTCGGCCAGCAGCTCGTCGAGGATCAGGGTGTCGAGCGCCCGGTCTTGCTGCCACAGGACCATCAGTACGATGACCTTGAGTCTGTGAAGGTTGAGGTTGAAGCTCGAGAGCGCAAGCGCGCGCTCGATGATCAATTCGCGCGTCGGGGCTTCGAGCACGCCTGCATTCTCCAGAAAGAGCAGAAAGCCGCGACACTCGGTGTCGATGCGTGCTTCTTCCTCGGGCGCATAGACGCGTATCGAATCCTCGCTGGGGGCCGCGACCACCGATGCGGCGCTGGCGGTTTCGCGCAGGCCGTTCAGCCATTCGAGGGCTTCGGAAATGTCTTCGTCCTCGAAACCGGCCGCGGACAGCTTGCGCGCGAGCTGGTCCGATTCGGGACAGGCGCCCGCGTGGACATAGTTCTCGAACAGGTACACAAAGATGTCGAACATGGCATCAACCCGGTAGTCAAAGGCGTTGGAAACGTCCGCCCGGAAGACGCGCGACGTGACCGTCGAGCTCCAATGGCAGCAGAATGGCGTAGAGCGCATCGAGCGTCAACCCGGACCGTGTTGCAAGTGTGTCAATATCGACCGGATCGTGGCCGATCGATTCCAGCAGTTTGAGGGCATCGTCATCGACCGGAGCGGTGTCGGACGCGGCTCGGGGTGCCGCTGCCGGAGGCGTCCGGTTCGGCGGGCGGGCACGTGACGATGCGGGCTCCGCGGTGACCGTGCGAGGCTGTGGCGGGAGCGCGCCGGCGAGTTCCTCGATCACGTCCTGAGCCGTTTCGACGAGCTTCGCGCCTTCCCGGATCAAGCGATGGCAGCCGCGTGCGAGCGGAGAGTGGATCGAGCCTGGAATCGCGAAGACCTCGCGCCCGCATTCGGCTGCGAGGCGGGCGGTGATCAGCGAACCGCTGCCTACCGCGGCCTCGACGATCAGCACGCCTTTTGAAAGCCCGGCGATCAGCCGATTGCGCTTGGGGAAGTTGTGCGGCAGCGGCGGGGTGCCGAGCGGAAATTCGCTCAGGATCACGCCCTGGGCCGCGATCGCATGCGCCAGTTCGCGATTGCGCGCCGGATAGACCCGGTCGGCGCCGGTGCCGACGACCGCAATCGTGGGCGCGCCGCCAGCCAGCGCGCCCCGATGTGCGGCGGTATCGATGCCCAATGCGAGCCCGCTGATGATCGTCAGCCCGGCGTCGCCGAGGTAGCGGGCAAACGCTTCGGCGTTGGCGATGCCCTGAGGGGTGGCCGAGCGCGCGCCGACGATCGCCAGGGCGGGCCGCCGAAGCAGCGCGGGTTCGCCAGTGGCATACAACAATACCGGGGGGTCGGGGATCTGCAGCAGCGACTGGGGGTAGTCCGCATCGGCGAGCGTGAGTACATGGTTGCCGGCCGTTTCCGCCCATGCCATGGTCTTGGCGAGCATGGCGCGATCGGGCTGGGCAAGAACCTGGTCGGCGAGCGCGGTGCCCACGACCGCGGCAATGGCGCTGCGGTCGACATTGAAGATCTGCTCGGGCAGACCGAATGTGGCGAGCAGCGTTCGCTGGGTTGCGGACCCGACGCCTTTTGTCAGGCCGAGGCGCAGCCAGCCCTCGAGTTCACCGGTCATGCCGCGGTGTGTTTCTTCAGGGGGTGCGCACCGAATCGCCGATCGTCACCGGACCGTCCGCGTCCATCACCAGCGCGTAGGAGACGCGATTGAACACGCGGAACACGAACGCTAGTCCGTAGCGGTGCTCGGGCAGGACGAACGTCTCGCCGCGACGAGCGTTCGGCTCCTTGAAGACCACGTTGCCGCGATTGCGATAGAGTGCCACCACATGGCCTTCATCGATACCGTCGTGGCCGCCCACGTTCAAGGTGATCACGTTGTGCCGGCCGGTTTCCACCACGCCGCGCGGCAGACTGATCACCCGCCCTTCCAGATCGACCGGAGCCGGATGCGGAACGTAGGAGAACACCCGCGGCGGGTCCATCTGCACCAGCAGATCGCCCGTGCCGATTTCCTCGGCCGCGTCGGAAATCCTGAGCGTCGCCGGGGTGCCGTATTCGGTGACGCGGGCATTGCCCAGGAAGGCGGCCTCGTAACCGAGGGTTTCGCGGGTGACGGGGTCGACGAGCGGCTGGGCGGGACGAACCACCTGCCAGTTGGGGTCTCCCGGGACGACGTTCTTGGCGAAGATGATGTCGCCGCTGCCCATGATCACACGGCTCGTCTCCGTCGCGACGACCGTACCGGCGTCTGCCATGTTGCGTTCGTCGACGACCAGCGGCCGGGTCAGGAAGGGGGCGATCAGATGTACCGGAATGCTGGGGATCGCGGATTCGATCGGTTCATCGATCACGCGCGGCGACAGGCGCTGGTCGGAGGTGATCCGCTGCCCCAGGGTCAGATACGGGCCGCTGCGGTCGAGCATGATGACCTGCCCGGGAAAGATGAGGTGCGGATTGCTGATCTGCTCGCTGTTCAGGCGCCAGACTTCCGGCCAGCGCCACGGCTCACGCAGAAATCGCCCCGAGATGCTCCACAGGGTGTCACCCGGAACGACGACATGGACGTCTGGCGCGTCATTCGCGATCTCGACTGCCTGAGCGGCCGCGGGGCTGCTCACCAGTGCCGCTGTGGCGAGTATCAGAGGGAATATAATGCGGGTCATTGCACGCTTCCGGTGGGAGCAGCTCTACCATCCTGAAACCGGAACGCTCCGACCGGTCGCAGGTCCAAAAAAGCGAATTAGAGCGCATGTAGTGTATAGGATGTCCACTAACATGCCAAAACACTTGAAATTCTGCACGTAGTGACTTAACCCGGCAAGCATTCTCATTTTCTATGGCCCTACTACCGATTCTCCGTTATCCCGACCCCCGTCTGCATACCCGCGCGACACCGGTGTCCGAGTTCGATGCTGCGCTGCGGCAACTGGTGGCCGACATGGCCGAGACCATGTACGAAGCGCCCGGCATCGGCTTGGCCGCGACCCAAGTCAACGTGCACAAGCGCATCGTCATCATTGATGTCTCCGAAGACAAGAGCGAGCTGCGGGTGCTCGTCAATCCCGAGATCGTCGAAAAGAGTGGCGAACAAAGCTGCGAAGAGGGATGCCTGTCGGTACCGGGGGTCTATGAGACGGTGACGCGCGCCGAGCGGGTACGGGTGCGCGCCATGAACGAGCGTGGCGAGGCGTTCGAGCTCGAGGCCGACGGCCTGCTGGCGGTGTGCGTGCAACATGAGCTCGACCATCTGGACGGCAAGGTCTTCATCGAGTATCTGTCGCAGCTCAAGCTTGGCCGGATCAAGACCCGGCTGGCCAAGAAAGCGCGGATCACGGCGTGAGCACGCACGGGTTGCGGGTCGCTTTCGCGGGGACGCCCGAGTTCGCCGCCACCGCTCTGGCGGCGATTCTTGCCGCCGGATTCGAGGTGCCGCTGGTGCTCACCCAGCCCGATCGTCCGGCCGGGCGGGGCATGAAGCTGATGCCGGGGCCCGTCAAGAAACTTGCCGCACAGCATGGGCTCTTGGTCGACCAGCCGGAGCGCCTGCGCACCATCGAGCAGCGCGCGGCCCTCGAAGCGTGCCGGCCCGACGTGCTGGTGGTCGCGGCCTACGGGTTGCTCCTGCCGCCCGAGGTACTTGCGCTGCCCCGTCTCGGCTGTATCAACATCCATGCCTCGCTGTTGCCCAGATGGCGGGGGGCGGCGCCGATACATCGGGCGGTCGAGGTAGGCGACGGTGAAACCGGGATTACGATCATGCAGATGGATCGGGGACTCGATACCGGCGCGATGCTGATGCGGCGAGCGATCCCGATCCTGCCCGCGGATACCACCGGATCCCTGCACGATCGTTTGGCGGCGCTGGGCGCCGACATGGTCGTGGCGGCACTCGACGCGTTGCCGCGCGGCGCGCTCGACCCGGTCGTGCAGCCCGAGCAAGGCGTGACCTACGCGGCCAAGATCGGCAAGACCGAGGCCGCGATCGACTGGCGTCGTCCTGCCGACGTAATCGACCGCATGGTACGGGCGTTCAACCCTTTCCCGGGCGCGTTTGGAATGCTCGGGTCGGTGCCGGTAAAGGTGTGGCGGTGCGAGCCGGTTGTCGCGGGCGGTGAGCCGGGGCGGGTGATCGGTGCGGATGGCGCGGGGGTGGTGGTCGCCTGCGGCGAGGGGGCGCTGAGGCTGGTCGAGTTGCAGCGGCCCGGCAGTCGCCGATTGCCGGCCGGTGAGTTCCTGCGCGGCTTCGAAATCTCCGAGGGAGACCGGTTTGCGCTGCCCGGATAGGTGTCGACAGTCGTTTGAACGAGCGGGAAGCACTTGAATCCTCGGGGCTTTGCCCTCATCTCGGGGGCACCTTCAACTTGAACGGGAAGACAAGGCAATGTTTGGCAACTGGATGAAGACTTCGATACTGATGGCCGGTATCGTCGCCCTGTTCGGCGCGGTGGGCGCCATGCTCGGTGGTCGCGACGGCATGTTGATGGCGCTGGTGCTGGGGGGGGCGATGAATGTCTGGGCCTACTGGTTCTCCGACAAGATGGTGCTCAAGATGTACAAGGCGCGCCAGGTGGACGAGACTAGCTCGCCGTATCTTTACAACATGGTGCGCGAACTCGCACAGCGCGGCGGCCTGCCGATGCCCAAGGTGTATCTCATCGACGAGGCCCAACCCAATGCGTTCGCGACCGGCCGCAATCCCGACAACGCGGCCGTGGCGGCCACGACCGGCATCGTGCGGCTGTTGTCCGAGCGCGAGTTGCGAGGGGTGATGGCGCATGAACTGGCGCACGTGAAGAACCGCGACATCCTGATTTCCACGATTTCGGCCACGATTGCCGGCGCGATCTCGATGCTCGCGCAGTTCGGGATGTTCTTCGGCGGCCGTGGCGACGATCGGCCCAACCCGGTGCTGCAGATCCTCGTGATGATTCTCGCGCCGCTGGCCGCGATGGTCATTCAGATGGCGATTTCGCGCACGCGCGAGTTTGGCGCGGATCGCGGTGGTGCCGAGATATCGGGCGATCCGGAGGCGCTCGCGAGCGCGCTTGCCAAGATCGAATCCTACGCGCGCGGAATTCCGATGGGCACGGCCGAGCACCATCCCGAGACTGCCCAGATGATGATCATGAATCCGCTGTCCGGCGGTGGTTTGCGTGGCTTGTTCTCCACCCATCCCGCCACTCAGGATCGCATTGCGCGGCTGCGCGCGATGGTGCGCTGACCGTAGTCGTGGCGGAGCCGAGCGGATTGCTCGCGCGGATTCGCAGCTCGGTCCGCCTCAAGCTGCTCGTGCTGGTTCTCTCGCCCCTGCTGATCGGGGTGCCGGCGCTGCTCGGGCTGGTGTGGACCTGGGGTAACCAGGCGTATGAACGCCTGATTACCTACAAGGTGAGCTCCGACCTCGTGACCGCGCACGAATTCTTCGAGCGGGTCCGCGGCAGCGTCGGCGGCGACGTGGGGGCCGTCGCCGAGTCGAGCCGGTTGGTCGCGAGTCTGGACGGCGTGCATGACGTCGCCTTTGCGGTGATGCTCGAGGATCTGGCGCGCCGGTATCGGCTTGACTATCTGCTGTTTCTCGACCGGCAGGGCCGCGCGATCGCCGGTTCGGCGCCGAATGCCATGCTGCCGACGGGGGCGCGCCAGGACTGGCCGGCGGTCTCCGCCGCACTCGATGGCGCGACCCACACCACCGTGGAACGCTTCTCGCCGGACGCACTTGCGGCGATTTCGCCCGAGTTGCGTGCGAGGGCGGTGCAAGCCCTGGTGCCGACGCAGGGTGCCGCGCCCGACGCGCGGACGGCGGAAGACCACGGAATGGTGATTCAGGCCGCCTCGCCGGTGTTCGACCGCCGGGGAATTCAGGTCGGGGTGCTCGAGGGGGGCGTCCTGCTGAACGGCAATCTGGAACTGGTCGACAGCATCAACGCCATCGTCTATCGCGACGGCTCCCTGCCCTTGAACAGCCGCGGCACCGCCACCCTGTTCCTGGGCGATACCCGGATCGCGACCAACGTGCGCCTTTTCGAAGGTGAGCGTGCGCTTGGCACGCGGGTTTCGATGGCGGTCAGGGAGCAGGTGCTGGGCCGCGGCGAGAACTGGCTGGGGACGGCCTTCGTCGTCAATGACGATTACGTGTCAGGTTACGAACCGGTGCTCGATGGCGCCGGCGAGCGCATCGGCATGCTCTACGTCGGGTTTCTCGAAGCGCCCCTGCGAGCCGCGTTCCATGCCGCGATGGCGGCATTGTTCGCGGTTTTCGTCGTGGTCAGTGCGCTTGGCAGCGTTTTCTGCCTGCGTTGGGCCCGCAGCATCTTCGAGCCGATCGAGCGCATGAACCGGGTCATGCAGCAGATCGAAGGCGGCGACGCCGCCGCCCGGGTGGGGACGGTCAGCAGTCGTGACGAGCTCGGACGGCTCGCGGGCAAGTTCGATCATCTGCTCGATACCTTGTCGGCGAAGCAGGATGAGCTGCGGCGCTGGGCGACCGAACTCGACCACAAGGTGGCCGAACGCACCCGCGAACTGCACGAGACCAACGAGAGCCTGCGCCGGGCGCAGCGCCAGCTCGCGATGAGCGAAAAACTCGCGGCCATCGGTGAGTTGACGGCCGGTGTCGCCCACGAGGTCAACAATCCGGTGGCGGTCATCCAGGGTAATCTGGACCTGTTGCGCGATGTGCTCGGGCCGGCCGCCGAGCCGGTCGGCGGCGAGATCCGGCTGATTCAGGAGCAGACTGAGCGGATCCGCCAGATCGTCACCAGGTTGCTGCAGTTTGCGCGGCCTGGCGACTTCGCCGGCTACACCGAGGCCGTCGACGTCAACGAAGTCATCGCCGACAGCCTGCTGTTGTCCACTCACAGTCTCGAGAAAGGCAATGTGGTGGTCGCGACCCATCTCGCGGCGCGCACGTCGGTCGAAATCAATCGCGGCGAACTGCAACAGGTGTTGATCAACCTCATCCTCAATGCGCTCCATGCCATGCCGGACGGCGGCCGGCTGACCTTGGCGAGCGAGGACTGGCAGGATGCGGCCGGACAGCGGCTGGGCGCCTTGCTGCGGATCTGCGACACCGGGCACGGTATCGCGCCCGAAAACCTGACCACGATCTTCGACCCGTTCTTCACGACCAAAAAGGAAAGCGGCACCGGGCTCGGCCTGTCGATCAGCTATACGCTCATCGAGCGCTATGGCGGACGCATCAGCGTGGCCAGCGTACCCGGACAGGGGGCGCAATTCGAGATCCGGCTGCGTCGCGAAGCGGTTTTCGACGCGACCCCGGAAGCGCCGGGTTTCATGCGCCGGTGGCACGCATGAACTGCAGGGCCGCGGTCCGCCCGGGTTCAGGGTTCGAGATCGCGTAGTTCGGCGCGGGTGTTGATGTTGCGAAACGCGCTTTCCTGGTCGTCGAAGCCGACCCGCGCAACCTTGAGGGTGGCGTGCCAGCGGCCGATCGTGCGTCCGCCGGATTCGAGAAAGGCGCTCAGGTGTGGCAGGACCTCGCGCCGGCACAGGCAGAATACCGGGTGTGCCTGGTCGAAGGTGCAGGCCACCGCAAGATCGGCGGACTGGGCACGCAAGGCCGCATGCAGCCGCTCGACCAGGTCGGTGGGCAGAAAGGGTGAATCGCACGGCGCGGTCGCCACCAACGGATGGCTCGCCACCGCGAGCGCGGCATGCAGTCCGGCCAGCGGCCCGGCAAAACCGCCGATCCGGTCGACGCATACGCGATAACCGAATGCGGCATAGCGATCGCCATTCCGGTTGGCACTGATGATGAGTTCGTCGACCTGCGGAACCAAGCGCTCGATCACCCATTCGGCCATCGGTCGCCCGTACAGGGGCACCAGGCCTTTGTCGACGCCGCCCATGCGGCTGCCCTGGCCGCCCGCCAGCAGCACGCCGGTGATGCGGTCGCGCCGATGCGGCGGGTGCTTGCTCGAACCGTTCATCGGAAGAAGCGCTTCGGGCCCGCAAACAGCAGGGCTTGCGGGCGGGTGGCCGCCGGCGGCGCATACGGTGTGGCCTCGGACGGCTGCCGGGGGCGTGGGGCATCGATCGGGGGCATTGCGCGCGTCTGGGCGGGATGGGCGGCCAGTTTCGCACTGCGGGCGGTATCGGTGCAAATTGCGGCGCCCGCGAGGCCGGTGGTTGGCGCGCGGATGGCGGCAGGTGCCGGGTATCGCCGATACCCGGGGGACGTACGACATGGCTGTGCAGCAGCTGTGATACGCTGCTTCGCCCTTCGCTGTCGCGATGAATTCGGTGCGGAGTCCGGGGCCGGGCTGTCGTCCGGTCTTGTCATAACCTGATGGTTCAAAGGAAAAACATGGGTACCCTGATCGTTGTTTCGTTTCCCGAAGAAAAGCTCGCTTTCGACCTGCGTGCCTCGCTCGTCCAGTTGCAGAAGGAATACCTGATCGAGATGGAGGACGTGGTCGTCGTGACCAAGGATGCCGACGGCAAGGCCAAACTGCATCAGGCGGTCAATACGACCGCGATCGGGGCGGTGAGCGGCGGGTTCTGGGGCATGCTGATCGGGGTGCTGTTTCTCAACCCCTTGCTCGGTGCGGCGGTCGGCGCCGGCGCGGGCGCGCTGTCGGGTCGATTCACCGATTTAGGCATCAATGATCAGTTCATGAAGGAACTCGCGGAGAGCTTCAACACCGGTTGCACGACGGTGTTCATCCTGGTCAAGAAGGTGACCGGCGACAAGGTGCTCGATGGACTCGAGAAGTTCAAGGGCAAGGGCAAGGTCATACAGACCTCGCTGAACAAGGATGAAGAGGCCAGCCTGCGCGCCTTCCTCGAGGCGCAGGACTGATACCGCCGGCCGCGACCCGGATACCGTCCGAGCGCTCCGTAGAGCGGCCGCCGTTTCATTCAAATGGAATCGCCTTGCGGGTGCCGACGGCGCCCTGCAAGCGCTTGATCACGCGTACTTGTTCGTTGGGTGCGGGTGGTAAAGGGTTCGGGTCGTTTTTTTGCCGCAATGCAATATCGCAATCTGTTTTCCGCTATGATGCCGGACACCGAACACGATGGAAAATGACATGAACGATTTCTCCGAGCGGGCCGGTCCGGGCATCCGCTCTGTCGCCGGTTCCAATCCAATGCCACGCCAACGCAAGGAGCACTGCCATGAGTGACGCAAACCGGGAGCCTGTGCTGGTCGATCTGGCGCTGCAAGGCGGCGGTGCGCACGGGGCGTTCACCTGGGGGGTGCTCGACCGGATGATCGAAGTGCCCTGGCTCAAGCTCGATGGCATTTCGGGCACTTCCGCAGGTGCCATGAATGCGGTCGTGATGGCGCAAGGCATGCTCGAGGGCAAGAGTGTCGGCACGGACCGTTATTCGCGTGAGGGCGCCAAGGCAGCGCTCGAGAATTTCTGGCGCAAGGTTTCGGAAGCCGCCCGCTTGAGTCCTTTCCAGCGCGGTCCGTTCGAGATCCTCACCGGCAAGTGGACGCTTGAGTATTCGCCCGCGTTCATCGCGAGCGACATCGCATCGCGGCTATTCTCGCCTTACGATTTCGCGCTGCAAGGCACCAATCCGCTGCGTGCCGTACTCGAAGACTGCGTCGACTTCAAACACTTGTCCGAATCGCCGATCAAGCTGTTCGTGACGGCAACCAACGTGCGCACCGGCCGGGGCCGGGTGTTTCGCAACAACGATCTCTCGGTCGACGCGGTGCTCGCCTCGGCCTGCCTGCCGACGCTCTTCCAGGCGGTCGAGATCGACGGTGATCCATACTGGGATGGTGGTTATGCCGGCAACCCGACCCTCACTCCGCTGGTGCGCGAGTGCGATTCGACCGACACGATCCTGGTGCAGATCAACCCGATCGAGCGCGCCGGCGTGCCGCGCACTGCGGCGGAGATCCAGAACCGCCTCAACGAGGTTTCGTTCAATGCGCCGCTGATGAAAGAACTGCGCATGGCCGCGCTGCTGCGCCGCTGCGCCGATCCCGCCAGTTCGGGTGAGGGCGCGACCTGGGCCAGGCTGCGTATCCACCGTATTTCCAGCGCGATGATGACCGAGTTGAGCATGTCGTCGAAAATGCTCGCCGAATGGTCGTTCCTGTGCATGTTGCGCGACGAGGGCCGGCGTGCGGCCGAGACCTTCCTCGCCGAACATGGGGACGATATCGGCGTGCGCGGCACACTCGATCTCGATTCACTGCTGGAGGGTTAAGGCATGGGCTTGCTCGGCATCTTGATCGGCCTGGGGCTGATCATGTGGTTTTCGTTTCGTGGATGGAGCGTGCTCATCCTCGCGCCTGCGGGGGCATTGATCGCGGCGCTGGCCGCGAGCGAACCGTTGCTGGCGCATTGGACCCAGACCTTCATGGGCTCGGCCGCGGGTTTTCTGGCGCAGTTCTTTCCGCTGTTCCTGCTCGGCGCGGTGTTCGGCAAGCTGATGGAAGACAGCGGTTCGGTCGCCGCGATCGCGCGCTTCATGACCGAGAAGCTCGGCCCGACGCGGGCGGTGCTGTCGGTCGTGCTGGCGGGGGCGATGGTCACCTATGGTGGCGTGAGCCTGTTCGTCGCGTTCTTCGTGATCGGGCCGATGGGACAGGCGATGTTCCGCGCCGCCAACGTGCCCAACCGCCTGCTGCCGGCCGCGATCATGCTGGGTACCGCGACTTTCACGATGTCGGCGTTGCCGGGTACGCCCGCGATCCAGAACGCGATCCCGATGCCGTTCTTCGGCACCACGCCGTTCGCGGCGCCGGGTCTGGGCATCATCGCCGCGGCGATCATGCTGTCCTTCGGCTTGTGGTGGCTCAATCGGCGCGAAGCGGCGGCGCGGCGTGCCGGCGAGGGTTTCGGCGTGCCGATCGGCTCGGCTGAAGAGGCCGCTGCCGACCCGCTCGTGCGTGAGCGCGCGACCACCGCGAGTACGTTCGATCCGCGCGAGGTCAAGGCCCAGGCGGAGTCGGCCGGTCCGAGCATCACGGTGGCGATGGCGCCGCTGGTGGTGGTGGTCGGGGTCAACCTGATCATGTCGATGCTGGTGTTGCCGCGCATGGATACGAGCTTCCTCGAGGAATACCAGTGGGGCGGCATCACGATCGCGTCGGTCGGCGGGGTGTGGTCGGTGCTGGTCGCGCTCACCGCGGCGATCTTCGTCATGATCGCGCTCAACCGCGACCGCCTGCCGGCGCTCAAGGCGACCGTCGACGCCGGTGCGAATGCTTCGGTGTTGCCGGTCCTGAGCGTCGCGAGCCTGGTCGGTTTCGGCGCTGTGGTTGCCGCGATGCCGGCGTTCGAGGCGGTGCGCGAGTGGGTGGTGTCGATCGAGGGCGGTCCGCTGGTGTCGCTCGCGGTCGCAACCAACCTGCTGTCGGCGCTGACCGGCTCCGCTTCGGGCGGGATGACGATCGCGCTCGAGGCGCTGGGTCCGACCTACATGCAGCTCGCCGCCGAAGTCGGCATGAATCCGGATCTGCTGCATCGTGTCGCGGTGATCGGTGCGGGTACGCTCGACAGCCTGCCGCACAACGGCGCGGTGGTGACGCTGCTCGCGGTCTGCGGCGCGACCCACAGCAAGAGCTATTTCGACATTGTGATGGTCGCGATCGTGGGTGCCATCCTGGCCCTGATCGGCGTCATCGTGCTGGGCGGCGCCTTCGGTTCGTTCTAGTCATCGGCGATCCGCTTCGGTATGCTGCGCGGCTGAGGCCGGCATTTGCGAGGCGACTCGCGATGCCGGCCTCGCCGCGTCGAGCGGGGGGCGCATCGAGCGCGTCCGCGGTACCGCAGCGTGATCGACTTAACCCGCATTCATCTGGAAACGACCTTGAAACTGTCCTTGTTCCCGATCGTCCGGTCTCGTATGCCGAGCGCAGGCCTGCCGACATGAGCGCGGCGGTGAGCGGCGCGGCCGTGTTCGACGATCGCGAGGGCGTGGCGCGCCTTCGCCTGGTGGGCGACTGGACGCTGGCTCACCACGCGGTACTGCTCGGACAGGTAAACGGATTGCGTTCCCGCATCGATGCCCGGGTGATGGTCGATGCCAGCGAACTGCGGGTTCTCGACACGGCCGGCGCGGCCTTGTTGCTGCGCTTGCTGGGCGGTGAAGGGGTGCACAAGCTCGTCGGTAGCGACAGTGGTCTTTCGGAAGGCGGGCGGGCGCTCCTGGCGGCGGTGGGTGATGCGATGGTGGGGCGTGGCGCGGCGCCGGCCGCCCGCAAGGGATCGGCGGTCGGCGATGTGCTCGCGCACATCGGCGAGGGGGTCGGTACCTTCTGGCGTCATGCGGTCGACCTGCTCGGCTTCGTCGGCCTCACCCTTTCGGCCATGCTTCGGGTCGGCCTACGGCCGTCACGCTGGCGGCTGACCTCGCTGGTGGCCAATCTCGAGCAGACCGGCCTCCACGCGGTGCCCATTGTCGCGCTGCTGACTTTTCTCGTGGGTGCGGTGGTGGCATTTCTGGGGGCGACGGTGCTGGCCGATTTCGGTGCGAGCGTGTTTACCGTCAATCTGGTCGCGTTTTCGTTCTTACGCGAGTTCGGGGTGTTGCTGACCGCGATCCTGGTGGCCGGGCGGACCGCCAGCGCCTATACCGCGCAGATCGGATCGATGCGCGCCAACGAAGAAGTCGACGCGATTCGCGCGCTCGGACTGGACCCGGTCGAACTGCTGGTGCTGCCGCGCATGTGGGCGCTGCTGTTCGCCCTGCCGATGCTGACCTTCATCGCGATGATCTCGGGCATTCTCGGCGGCATGCTGGTGTGCGTGCTCAGCCTGGGGATTCCGGTGCCGATGTTCATGTCGATCATCGCGAACGATGTCGGCGTCTCGCATTTCATCGTCGGCATGGCCAAGGCGCCGATATTCGCCTTCCTGATCGCGCTGATTGGCTGCATGGAGGGATTCAAGGTGGAGGGCAGCGCGCAGTCGGTCGGGACGCACACCACGTCGAGCGTGGTGCAGTCGATCTTCGTCGTGATCCTGGTCAATGCCATCGCGGCGATGATCTGCATGGAGATGGGCTGGTGAGTGCGGCGGCGAGCGAAACCATCATTCAGGTCCGCGGGCTGGTCAATCGCTTCGGGACGCATGTGGTGCACGAGAATCTCGATCTCGATGTACGCCGTGGCGAGATCCTGTCGGTGGTCGGCGGGTCGGGCACCGGCAAGTCGGTGCTGCTCAGGAGCATCATCGGACTCATTCGGGCCGCGTCGGGCAGCGTACGGGTGTTCGGCGAGGATCTGCTCGCGCTGCCGGCGGCGCAGCGTTCGCTGCTCGAACGACGCTTCGGGGTGTTGTTCCAGAAGGGGGCACTGTTTTCGTCCCTGACCGTGACCGAGAACGTCGTCCTGCCGCTGATCGAGCATGCGCGTCTGTCGCGGCCGGAGGCGATCCGCCTGGCCGAAGTCAAGATCGCGTTGGCCGGCTTGCCCGCCAATGCGGGCGACAAGTATCCTTCGGAGCTTTCGGGTGGCATGATCAAGCGGGCCGCGCTTGCACGTGCTCTGGCGCTCGATCCGGACATCCTGTTTCTTGACGAACCGACCGCGGGGCTCGATCCGATCGGTGCGGCCGCTTTCGATCAACTGATCCTGACCTTGCGCAATGCGCTGGGCCTGACCGTGTTCCTGGTGACGCATGACCTCGACACGATCTATACGATCACCGACCGGGTGGCCGTGCTGGCGCAGAAGCGGGTGCTGATCAATGACAGCCTGGCGGCGGTCGCGGCCCTGGATGACGACTGGATCCAGGAATATTTTCACGGGCCGCGGGGGCGCGCGGCGTCCGTGGCCGCTGTTGGCGAGGAGAGTCATTGAAATGGAAACACGGGCGCATCACATCCTGATCGGCCTGTTCGTGGTCGGCGTCGTCACCGCCGGCATCGTCTTCGGGCTGTGGCTCGGCAAGAGCGGCAGTGACCGTGCCTTCAACGATTACGACGTCGTATTCACCGAAGGCGTGCAGGGCCTGTCGCAGGGCAGTACGGTCCAGTTCAACGGCATCCGGGTCGGCGATGTCGCGCGTCTGCGCCTCGACCCCGAGGATCCGCGTCGAGTCCGGGCGCGCATCCGGGTCGCGTCCGACACGCCGGTCACCACCACCACCGTTGCGCGTCTGGCCATGGCGGGGATCACCGGCCTCTCGACCATCCAGCTCTCCAGTGGCGAGCAGCGGGGCGCGCGGCTGGTCGCGTCCGGTGACGAGGTGCCGGTCATCGTCGCCGCGCCCTCGCCGTTTTCGCGCCTGCTGTCGGGCGGCGAGGACATGATGCTCAACGTCAATCACCTGGTGCTTGCGGCGCAGACCCTGCTCTCCGACGAAAACATCGCGACCGTCGGGCGCACGCTCGTCAATCTGGAGGCGATCTCCACGACCGTGGCCGCTCAGCGTTCCGACGTGAATCTGGCGCTGCAGTCGGTGAACAAGGCGAGCGAGCAGGCCACACGTGCGCTGGCCGAGGCCACCAAGGTGTTGAGCACCGTCAATGGGCTGCTGGATGACCAGGGCCGCGCCACCTTCGACAGTGCGCGCCACGCGATGGCGGCGCTCGAGCGCACGCTCACCTCGGTCGATACGCTGGTGGCCGACAACCGTGTCCAGCTCGATACCAGCCTGCAGGGCATGACCGAGATGGGTCCGGCGATCCGCGAGCTGCGCAGCGTGCTCGGGTCCTTGCGGGTCATCACCCGCCGTTTCGAGGACAATCCCTCAGGCTTCCTGCTCAACCGCGAGCAAAGTACCGAGTTCAAGCCATGAAAAAATCAAGACTTCCCGGCACTACGCTTGCCAGCGCAGCGGTGCTGGCGCTGGCCGCAATCGTGTCGGGCTGCTCGATCCTGCCCGGCAGTGAACGCCTGGACGTTTACGTGCTGCCGTTGCCGGCGACCGCGGTGGCCGGCAACGATGCTCCGGCGCCGGTGCCGTGGGCGCTCCGGGTCGTGACGCCGCTCGCCCCCGGGGCGATCGCTGGAAGCCGGATCGCGGTCATGCCCCAGGCGCAGCGCACCAGTGTGTACGAAGGGGTCCGCTGGAGCGAGCCAACGCCCGATCTGGTGCGCAACCGCGTGCTGGAGGCTTTTCGGGCCGATGGCCGGGTGCTGCAGTTGAGCAGCGATCAAGCCGGCCTGCATGCGGATTTCGAACTCGATGGCGATCTGGTGGCTTTCCAGAGCGAGTATCGCGACGCCGCGGTCGACGCCGTGGTACGGTTCGATGCGCGCTTGGTGGAGAACAGTTCCAACCGGATCGTGTCGGTGCGGCGCTTCGAAGCGCGCGAGCCGGTCGTGGGGGTGATGGTGCCCGAGGTGGTCGAAGCCTTCGGGCGCGCCGCGGACGTGGTCTCGGCTGCGATCGTCGCATGGACGGTCGAGCAGGGCAGCATCGCTCACGCGGGCGGCCCGGGCGCCCGGCCCTGATATCGAATGATTCAAAGAGCCCGACGGGCAAGGATGAAGACTCAGATGCGCAAGTTCGTTGCAGTGATGGTGGCGCTCGGCGCGCCGCAGTTGGCCGGCGCCCAGATCTCGGATAGCTTCAGCACGTGTGCCGCGGTCGCGGACGATGCGAGCCGGCTGGCGTGTTATGACCAGGTGATGGGCAGGACAGCGGCGCCTGCACCCGCGACCGGTGGAGACGCTGCTGCGCCGGCCGGATTGCGGCCCGCAACCGCCGCGGCCGAGCCGGGCCTGCGCGTCGCGGCCGTCCCGACGAGCGCATTGGGTCAGCGTTGGGAACTCGACCCGGGAACCGATCGCGGCACTTTCGGCTTCAGCCCGTATCGCCAGAACTACGCGGTGGTCAAGCTGATGAACCGCTCCAACGATTACCCGTTCCGCGAGCTCGCGCCGACACAACCCTCGAACAGCCTCGAGGTAGACGACCAGGAAGTGAAATTCCAGCTCTCGTTCAAGAGCAAGCTCGCGAGCGACGTGTTCGGCACCGGCAGCAACATCTGGTTCGCCTATACCCAGCAGAGCAACTGGCAGGTCTTCAACTCCGACACCTCGCGGCCCTTCCGCGAAACCAATTACGAGCCGGAGATCATGTGGGTGACGCCGCTCGACGTGTCGCTGGGCAGCTTCAAGCTGCGTTACGCGACACTGGGCCTGAACCACCAGTCGAACGGCCGGGCCGATCCGCTCTCCCGTAGCTGGAACCGCGTGTTTGCCGAAATTGGTGGCGAGAGCGGCAACTTCGCGCTCTGGTTCAGGCCCTGGTTCCGCATCGAGGAAGACGCGGAAGACGACGACAACCCGGACATCGAAAAGTACATCGGGCGCGGCGAGATCGTCGCGGCGTATCGCCATGGAGACAACATCTTCTCGACCGTGGTGCGCAACAATTTCAGCCTGAACGAGAACAGGGGCTCGGTCACGGCGGACTGGAGCTTCCCGGTGGCGGGGAGCCTGCGGGGTTACGTGCGGGTATTCAACGGGTACGGCGAGAGCATGATCGATTACAACTGGTCGCAGACGACGCTGGGCGTGGGGATCATCCTCACCGACATGCTCTGGTAAGCAGGCAGGCGTTCTGCCGTGCACAACGTTTTCAACTTGCGGATATCCTCGACGATGCATCCAATCAAGCAGCTTTTCGCCACTTCGGCTCTCTGCTTCGCGACGCTGGGCACGCCTGCCGTTGCCGCGCCGGCGGGCGCGTACGTGGGGATTCTGCCCTGCGCCGACTGCCCCGGTCTCGAGTACCGGCTCGACCTCCTTCCTGACGGCGTGTTCCATCTGCGCATGGTTTACCGCGAGCGCGCCGGTTCGTTCTACGAGATCGGAACCTGGTCGGTCGATCAGCGCAACACGCTCGTGCTCAGCGGCAAGGATGAGCAGCCGCTACGCCTTTCGGTGGATGGCGATGATCGGCTCACCCTGCTCGACCGCGATGGCCAGCGGATCGAGTCCCCATTCAATTATTCGCTGTACCGGTCCGAACTGCTAAGCCCGCTGGTGCCTCGGGTCAAGCTGCGCGGGATGTTTACCCATTTCGCCGACGTGTCGAGCTTCACTGACTGCCAGACCGGCCGCAACATGCCGGTCGCGATGGAGGGCGCGCACCGCCAGCTCGAGCGTGCCTGGTCGAAAGCTCGCACGAGTCCGGGCGACGCGGTGCTGGCGAGCGTCGAGGGCCGTATCGAAAACCGGGTGAACATGGAGGGGCCGGCGCGCCCGACGCTGGTGGTCGAGCGCTTCGACGGCGTGCATCCGGGCGAGACCTGCCCCGAGCGGCGCAAGAGCATCGGACCGGTGGCCGTGATCCCTGCTTTTGCCGGCACCCATTGGACCCTCAGCCGCCTGGGCGGCAAGCCGGTCGCGGTGACGCCCAAGCCGGCTTATCTCGTGTTCAAGAGCGAGCCCGACCCTCAGGTCTCCGGCTCGTCGGGCTGCAACCGCATTTTCGGTGGCTTCGTGCGCAGCGGCGACAGCCTGAGTTTTCCGCCGCTGGCGGGAACGCGGATGTTCTGCGAAGAGGGTATGGAGCAGGAGCACGCCCTGCATGAGGCGTTGGCCGCGACCCGCGCCCACCGGCTGGAAGGCCGGACCCTGTTGCTGCTGGATGCTGCGGGGGATGAGGTCGCCGCGTTCGAGGCGGGTAGCGCCGACTGAAGGATCCGGTCCCCGGCCGATGCGCCTCGGCCGCCGGCTTGTGGTCAACAACATGTGAGGCCGCCCGCCCCTAGACGCCCGGGGAGTACCCCGTAAACGGCAAATGGCCCGGTCTCGAACGATGACCGGGCCATTTGCCGTTTACGATCCGGCCAGCAGGCCGGACCGCTACTTCGGTCAGGTTTTCTCGGTTGGCTCCCGGATGCCGAACCAGACCACGTAGAGCGTGGGGAGGAAGATCAGCGTCAGCACCGTGGCCACGGTGAGGCCGCCCATGATCGCGATCGCCATCGGCCCCCAGAAAATGGTACCCGCGATCGGGATCATGCCCAGCACGGTCGAGATCGCGGTCAGCGTGATCGGCCTGAAGCGTGACATCGACGCGGCGATCACCGCATCCCAGCCGTGCATGCCGTCGTTGCGGTCGGCCTCGACCTGCTCGATCAGGATCACCGCGTTACGCGCGATCATGCCGATCAGCGCGAGTATCCCGAGTATCGCGACGAAGCCCAGCGGCCGGTTGGCGATCAGCAGCGCGCCGACAATGCCGATGAGGCCCAGCGGAATCACGCTCAACACCAGGAACATGCGGTTGAAGCTCTGCAACTGCATCATCAGGAAGGTGAGCATCATCAGCACCATCATCGGTACCACCGCGATCACCGAGGCCTGCGAATTGGCGCTTTCCTCCACCGAGCCGCCCGCGACCACGCTGTAGCCGACGGGCAGGCTGGCGTTGAAGGCGGCGACGGTCTCGGTCATCTGACCCACGACGGTGGCGGGCTGGATGTCGCCGACCAGATCGGCCTGCACGGTCAGCGTGGGCACGCGGTCGCGGCGCCACACCAGCGGCTGCTCCTGCCCGAAGCTGAAGCTGGCGAACTGGGTGATCGGGATGCTGCGCCCGTCCGGCAGCGGCACTTGCAGCGAACGCAGCGCCGCGAGCGAGGTGCGCACGTCGGCCTCGGCACGGGCGACCACGTCGATCAGGTAGATGTCATCACGCAGTTGCGTGATCGGTACGCCCGAGATCGTGGTCTGGAGGGCACTCGCGAGCGCGCTCGAACTCAGTCCGAGGCGGCGTGCCTGATCCTGGTCGATATGCACATGCACGACCCGCGAAGGCTCGATCCAGTCGAAGCTGATGCTGTGCATGTTGGGGTTGTCTGCCATCAGCTTGGCGAGATCGACGGCGTAGTTGCGCACCTTCTCGACATCCGGCCCGGCCACCCGGTACTGAATCGGCCACCCCACCGGCGGCCCCAGTTCGAGCGGTGAAACCCGCGACACCGATTCGGGTAGTTCCTCGGCGAGGAACTTTACCAGCTTGGGTTCGAGGCTCAGGCGCGACTCCATGTCGTGCGCGACGACGACGAGCTGGCTGAACGCGTCGTTGGCGAGCTCGACATTGAGCGGCAGGTAGAAGCGGATCGCGCCTTGGCCGATGTAGGTGCTCCAATGGTCGACTTCCTCTTGCTCGGAGAGGAATTTTTCCACCTTGTCGACCGCTGCTGCGCTGGTATGGATGGAGGCGTTGGCGGGCAGCGCGACATCGACCAGCAGCTCGGGCCGGTCGGAAGCGGGGAAGAACTGCCGCGGCAGCAAAGGCGTCGCCGCAAGCGCGACAGCGAACACCACGAGCGTCACGATCACGGTGAGCCAGCGCGCGCGCATCGCCGTGACCAATATGCCGCGAAACGCCTTCATCACCGGCCCCGGCCCGGCGGGTTCGCCGCCCTTGGATTCCTTGAGCGCGGCCACGCCGACCAGTGGCGAGAAGATGACCGCGACGAACCACGATACCACCAGCGAGATCGCCACGACCGCGAAGATCGAGAAGGTGTACTCGCCCGCCGCGCTGCGCGCGAAGCCGATCGGCAGGAAGCCCGCCGCCGAGATGAAGGTGCCGGTGAGCATCGGCACCGCCAGCGTGCGATAGGCGAACGACGCCGCCTCCTTCTTGTCGTGGCCCTGCGCGATGCGGCTGGTCATCGCGTCCACGGTGGTCATCGCGTTGTCGACCAGCAACGTGAGGGCAATGATGAGCGCGCCGAGCGAGATCCGTTGCAGGTCGATGCCCGCGACCATCATCAGCGGAAAAACGATGCCGAGCGTGAGCGGAAACGACAGCGCCACCACCAGCCCCGCGCGCACCCCGAGGCTGATGAAGCTCACCGCGAGGATGATCGCGATCGACTGCCACAGCGACAGCATGAAGTCGTTGATCGCCTCGTCGACCACCTCGGGCTGGTTGGCGACCAGTGTCGCCTCGATGCCCACCGGCAGCTCGGCGGTGATCTCGCGCATCGCGCTCGCGATGTTCTTGCCCAGCGCGAGCACGTCGCCGCCGTCGCGCATCGCGATCGCCAGGCCGATCGAGGGTTTGCCGTTGACCCGGAACATCGGCTGGGGCGGATCGGCGAGCTCGCGCTTCACCGTGGCGATGTCGCGCAAGCGAACCAGGCGGCCGTTGCTGACGAAGTTCACGTCGAGGATATCTTCCTCGGAATCGAATACGCCCGAGACCCGCACCGTCAGGCGTTCCTGATCGGTGATGACGGTGCCGGCGGGGCGGACGACGTTCTGCGCCGCCAGCGCCGTGAGCAGTTGAGCCTGATTCAGTCCGAGCGCGGCGAGCTGATCGACCGAGAATTCGATGTGGACGCGCTCTTCCTGCGCGCCGATGAGGTCGATGATCGAGACGTCGGGCACCAGCAGCAGCCGCGACCGGGCGATCTCGACCTGGTCACGCAGTTCGCGGTGGGTGAAGCCGTCGGCGTTGAAGCCGTAGATCAGGCCGAAGGTGTCGCCGAAGGAATCGTTGAAGCCCGGCCCGACGATGCCGGCCGGCAGGGTATGGCGGATGTCGGCGACGTCGCGGCGCACGCGATACCAGGTGTCTTCGACCTGCTTCGGCGAGGTGTCGCCCCGGAGGTTCACGAAGATGGTGGCGCGCCCCGGCACGGTGATGCTGCGCAGCGAATCCAGCCCGTTGGTTTCCTGCAGCTTGCGCTCCAGCCGCTCGGTGACTTGCAACAGGGTTTCGTCCATCGTCGCGCCCGGCCACGCGGCCTGCACGACCATCGTCCGGAAGGTGAACGGGGGATCTTCGTTGCGGCCCAGGTCACGGAACGCGATCGCGCCCGCGAGCATGGACACGATCATGATGAAGATGACAAACGAGCGGTGGCTGAGCGCCCATTCGGAAAGATTCAGGCGATTCATTGGTTCGCTCCGACCAGACGCACCTGTTGACCCGGCCGGAGTGACTGCACGCCTGCGGTGACCACCACATCGCCGCTGTTCAGGCCGTCCTTCACCACCACGTCGTTGATCTGATAACCGGCGATCTCGATGTTGCGCATCGAGACGGTTTCGGTGGCCCGGTCGAGCACCCACACGGCGGGCTGCGAGTTGAACGAAGTCAACGCGTTGGCCGGGACCGTGATGATGTCTTGCGCATCGAGGCGCATCTGGGCGGTCACGACCGCGCCCAGACGCATCTCGGGCGGCGGGTTCTGCAGCGCGATGCGGATCTCGAAGGTGCCGGTCATCGGATCGGCCTGTGGCGCGATCTCGCGTACTCTGCCGAACACCGAGATTTCGGGCGCGTCACTTAGGTGCACGGTGATCGTCGGGTACTGCGGCGGTGCCCGCAGCATGCTGGCGGGCACATGCACCACGGCGTCGATGCCTTCGGTGGGACGCGCGACGCGCACGACCATCTGGCCCGCCTGCACGACTTCGCCGGGCTCGGCGCCACGTGCGGTCACGGTGCCATGGACGTTGGCGACCAGCCTGGTGAAGCCGACGCGATCGCGCGCGATCTGCAGTTGGGCGCGAGCGCTTTCGACCGCGGCGGTGGATGAGTTCAGCGCTTCCTGCGCTTCGTCGTACAGGCCGCGGGTGGTGAAGCCGTCCTTGAGCAGCGTCGATTGGCGTTGATAGGCGCCGCGCGCCTGCACCTGGCGTCCGAGGGCGGCATCGAGCGCGGCGCGGGCCGAGATCTCGGCGTTGGTTTCATCTTGCGCGTCGAGGTTCGCGATCGGGGTGCCGGGCTTGACGATGTCACCGACATTGACATGGCGGGCGACCATGCGCCCGCCGATGCGGAAGGCCACGGCGGCTTCGTTTTCGGCCGCAAGGCGTCCGCTCAGGCTGACCGGAGCCGGTTCGACACCGCGCGTCACGACCACGGCGCGCACCGGCCGGATGTCGACGACCTCTACCGGCGCTTCCTGTTGGCACGCGGACAGGGTCAACAGCGAGGCGGTGCCGATGAAAAGAAATTTTCCCGCATCGCGCATGGCCGCGATGCGACGGATTTCAAAGCTGAACGTCGGAGGAAATTTCAATCTGATCATGGCCTTACTCTTATGCAACGGTTGAATTTTTCAGTGCCCCGGGCCATGCGATCCAAGCACGCCGCACTGCGCTCATGAAACGTGTGAAAGCTATCAGATGCAGCAAGGCGAAAAAGACCCCGGAGCATGGCTAAACCACATCGCCCGGATTGTACTGCATCGCAATTGGCACCACAGTCCAATCTATTGCAGAAACGCCACACACTTGATTTCTAGCGGAAATGAGCGTCATAGACAGACATTGCGGCGCAGCATGGAAGTGTTGCCCGGGATTGACGGCGTAATTTTCGGGGTGCAAACTCCGCGCGTCGAATACGCATTCTGCAAAGAATGCCGTAAATGCCCTCAAGCGCTGCGAACGATCACCGTGGAGACCGTCCGGGTGAGGCGAAATGGCCGGGCCGCTGCCAATCATTCTTCCCCTTCCCTTTTTCGGTGAGCAAGATGCATGTGATTCGCATGAACAAACGCAAGCGCGCGCTGGTGTTGTGCCTGGTTGGCCTGGTGAGCGGCCCATGTTGGTCTGAAGACCTGCTTGGGATTTACCGTGAAGCGCTGGGCAGCGACGCGCAATTCAGCGCGGCGCGCTCGCGGGCCGAAGCGGGGCGCGAATTCGCGGTGCAAGGGCGAGCGGGCCTGCTGCCCAACATCGGCGCCTCGGGCGACACCACGTTCAACAACGTCGACGTCGAAGGCCAGTCGAGCCGCAACTTCAACAGCAACGCCTGGGGCGTGCAACTCACCCAACCGCTGTACCGCCGCCAGAACGTAGTCGAATCGCGCCAGGGCACGCTGCGCAGCCAGCGCGCCGAGATCGAACTCGCACTCGCACGCCAGGACCTCATCCTGCGGGTGTCCGACGCCTACTTTCGGGTACTCAACGCCCAGGACGCC
>DDUE01000069.1:0-2127 GCA_002344625.1 Rhodocyclaceae bacterium UBA2346
TTCGCCCGGCTCGCCCGTGGCGGGCTTGCGGACGGTGCTGGCGGTCGCCGGGTGCAGCCGACTTTCGTCGCGCCCTGCGGTGAGCAGCGCGGTGTACACCGAGGCCAGTTGGACCGGCTTGCCGCTGTCGCTGACGAACAGCGGCAGTCGGTTCGCCTGCATGCTGAGCCATGCCAAGTAACCCTGGCGCAGCTCGTCGGCGCTGGCACCCGGTTGTTCTGCTTGCTGAAGCGTTATCTGGTAGTTGTCGCGCCCGACGTAACGGGCATCCTTGCCCAGCGCCACGGCGTCCTTGCCCTGGGCGATGGCGCCGCTGCCCTGGAGCGCAGCTCTGGATCGGCTGCGTCGCCCTTTCGGGCGGGGGTGATTCGGCGTTGTTCATGGCGGTACCGTTCGCGGGGGCTGGATCAAGCGTCGCATGGCAGCATGCCTGCTGACTCCGGGGGGTGTCAACCGCGCGCCAGCGAAACGGGGGCGTGGCCGCGAAGCCACTCCCCTCTTTCTGATCGCGTCTTCCGGAGATCAGCGGTGGCGATTGCCGCTGTGGTGCGAACTGGCGCCAGACTTGGGGACGCCGCCCGGGTGTGCGCCCGGTGCGCGCGTTGAATTGCCGCGTGGCGCCCCACCGCGGGGACGAGGGCCTGATGGACGCTGGCCGCCACCTGCGCCTGCCGAGCGCACCAGGATCGGCTCGGCGCGAATCGACGGGTCGGGGTCGAAACCGGGATGGGCGAGTACGTCGATCTGCTTCTTGAGCAGACGTTCGATGTCGCCGAGCAGGTTCTTCTCGTCGATGCAGACCAGCGATACCGCCTGGCCTTCGGTTCCCGCGCGGCCGGTGCGGCCGATCCGGTGGACGTAGTCCTCGGCGACGTTGGGCAACTCGAAATTGACGACGTGCGGCAGCTCGCTGATGTCGATGCCGCGCGCCGCTATGTCGGTCGCGACGAGCACGTGCAGCTTGCCGCTCTTGAAATTGGCGAGCGCGCGCGTGCGGGCATTCTGGCTTTTGTTGCCGTGAATCGCGTCGGCCTCGATGCCAGCCTTGAGCAGCTTTTCGGCCAGCCCGTTGGCACCCCACTTGGTGCGCGTGAAGACGAGCACCTGATGCCAGCCCTTCTCGCGGATCAGCTCGACCAGCAGGTCGCGCTTGCGTTCGCGATCGACCTTGTAGACGTACTGCGTCACGAGTTCGGGGGCGGTGTTGCGGCGTTCGGATTCGACGTATTTGGGAGCGGTGAGGAAGTTGCTGGCGAGTTCGCGGATCTCGTCCGAGAAGGTCGCCGAGAAGAGCAGTGTCTGGCGCTTTTTCGGCACCAGCGCGAGGACGCGCTTGATGTCATGGATGAAGCCCATGTCGAGCATGCGGTCGGCCTCGTCGAGCACCAGCACTTCGACTCCGGAAAGATCGACGTTGCGCTGCTGCGCGTGGTCGAGCAGTCGGCCGGGTGTGGCGACGAGAATGTCGACGCCCTTCCTGAGGGCTGCAATCTGCGGATTGATGCTGACGCCGCCAAAGATCACGAGCGACTTGAATGGCAGGTGCGCGCCGTAGGTGGCGACGCTGTCTTCGACTTGGGCCGCGAGCTCGCGCGTCGGCGTCAGGATGAGTACGCGAATCCTGCGCGGCCCGGCGGCCTTGCTCTGGGCCAGGCGATTGAGGATCGGCAGGGTAAAGCCGGCGGTCTTGCCGGTGCCGGTTTGCGCGCAGGCCATCAGGTCGTTTCCCTGGAGGACGACGGGGATGGCTTGGGCCTGGATCGGGGTGGGTGTTTCGTAGCCTTGGTCGGCAATGGCGCGAAGGATCTCGGGTATGAGACCCAGTTCAGTGAATTTCAAGCGTGAAGACTCCATGCGTTCGCCCTGCGTGCGTGACGAATCACCAATGCACGAACCAGTCTGGGCAAACAATCGGGTATGTGTGGGTAAGGCAAGGCAGAGATGCCGGGCCAGATCGGACAAGCGCCAAGACTGATGGGTGGCGCTTCGAGGAGGGCCCGATGCTAGCACGTCTGTGCCCGAACGTGTTCAGTATCGTGACCGGGCGTGATCGTGCCAATTCGCCGGACCGCAGAAGGTTTCGCTTGTGGAGTCGACGAAAGCTCTAATGTGAAAGTCGCGTCAGCG
>DDUE01000069.1:2411-2613 GCA_002344625.1 Rhodocyclaceae bacterium UBA2346
ATCTCCCTTCTCCCGTGCGCGGGAGAAGGGCCGGGGACGAGGGAAACGGTCATGACTTCCATCATCAGGGGTGTCTCGACAGTCATGACCGCTACTGCCGCTCACGGCCGTTGCCTGCCGGACCCGTCGGGAAGGCTGCGGCGAGACCTCCGCAACGATCACCCGCCCGGTTGCCACGCTGGCGGCGGCAAAGCAGGAGCAC
>DDUE01000037.1 GCA_002344625.1 Rhodocyclaceae bacterium UBA2346
CGCGAAAGCTGCAGCCGACGCCGCAGCCATGGGAGCGCCAGCTTCAGCCACTGCGCAATGCCATTGCTCTGGACCAGGATGATCTCGCTCTCGAGCGGCGCCAGCGGGTAGCGCTTCATCCAGGCCACCAGCAGGTCGCGCAAGGCCTCGGGGTGGTTGCCATGCACCAGCATCAGGCCGGGCGGATGGGACTCGGTCGGCAAATCGGACTCCATCGGAGGTTTTGGCAGAAGCGGCGGCGCCCGGCCGGACGTCCGCCGCTATTGTTCTTCGTAACGCTGGCCGGGCGACTCGAACACCCCGGTCGCGAGCCGGTACAGCGCCCATAGCAGCGCCACCGGTATCAGCAGGGTCTGGAGCAGGAAGACCACGATGAGCGTGATGATATGCTCGGTTGCGTCTTCGACGGTTTTCTTCAGGGCTTCGAAGCGCGCGCTCACATCGGTGCTGTCGGCGAGCCAACCCTTGGCCCGCTCGATCAGCCCGGGATTGCCGGTCTCGACCCGCGGCGGCGGATCGAGCGACGCGAGCTTGCCCGAGGTGGCATCGATCGCCTGCTGGCTGTGGCGGTATTCATCGGCCAGAAACTGCTGGAACATCAGTTCGGTGCCCAGCGTGATCACCGGCGCGGCGAAGCGCAGCATCAGCAGCAGCACCAGAATGCGCGACACCCAGGCTGGCGGGCGCTGGCTGGACAGCCACATCGCGGTCCACACCAGCGCGACGGCGGTCACCACCAGCGAGAACACCCAGTAGGCGCCGATGCCGATCAAGAGCTTCTGCACCCCGAACGCCACGCTCGCGGCGAGCATCCAGTCGGAAAACCGCTCGACCAGATCATTGACCGGGTCGAGCAGTTGCCCCGGCGCGAGATTCACGCCGACGCCAAGCGGTTGTGCCGAAACCTCGGTCCCCTGCGCGAACGAGATGCCGGCATTGATCGCCCGCGCGGTGGCAAAACTCACCAGCGCGCGATTGAGGCCGGCGTCGACCTGTTCGACCGCGGGCGCATCCATCGGCCCGAGCCAGGTGAGCGCAATCATGATCATCATGAACAGCGCGAGCAGTCCGCGTTTGGAAGCTGACATCCGAAACTCCGCAAATTGACAGGGCAGCACCACACGCCTCGACCCAACAAGCAGCGCCAGGGCTCGATCCGCAGGTTCCGCGATTATCCACTGGCCTGGACGAAATCCGCCGATCGGATTGTCGGATTATCCGCATCCTGCCGCGCCATACCACCCCGTATCCGGCCGTCGCAGCAACGCCGCGTGGCTTACGGGCGGTCCTCGCGCCGCTCGCCTCCACACGCGATACACGAACGAATCAGCGCGCGCCCGCTCAAACCCGCACCCGCCACACAGGAAATACCGCATGACCGCACTGATAATCGGACTCTTGCTGTTTCTCAGCACCCATTCGAGCCGCATCTTCGCCGACGACAACCGCAGCCAATACATTGCCCACTACGGCCTCGCCAAGTGGAGGCTCGCTTATTCGCTGGTGTCGATCGTCGGCCTGGCGCTGATCGTATGGGGCTATGGGCAGGCTCGCCTCGACCCGTTCGTCCTGTGGGTTCCCCCGGTCTGGACACGCCACCTCGCCGCCCTACTCACCCTGCCCGCCTTCATCCTGATCACCGCCGCCTATGTACCGGGCACCCTGGCCAAGGCCCGAATCGGCCACCCGATGGTCGCCGGCATCGGGCTGTGGGCGTTGTCGCACCTGATCGCCAACGCCAACCTTGCCGACGCGATCCTGTTCGGCAGCTTTCTCGCCTGGTCGATCGCGAGCTTCGTGACCTCGCGCAAACGCGACCGCGAACAGGGCTTGCCCACCCCCCATGGCGCCCTGGCGCGCGATGCGATCGCGATCCTTGCCGGTGCCGTGGCCTGGTTCGTGTTCGCGCGATATCTGCACCTGAGCCTGTTCGGCGTGGTGCCGTTCGGTTGAGGCCCACCACGCGAACCCGTCCCGTCCGGATGACATCGCCACCCGCCTGAGCGCCCGGGATCGGGCAGCACCGTGAACCGCGCTGTGTTCGTGGGCGTTCAACCGGGATTGATCGGCGGCATCAGCTGGGACATCGCATCGATGAAAACCTGCGCCGGTTTGACGATCACCTGGCGCTCGCCTGTGACCGCCCTGACCATGACCGGAATGCGTGGGCTGAAAGGACGAATGGCCAAGCCGTCCAGCCGGGTGCCGGCCAACGCGAATTCGTCCACCAGTGTGATCCCCAAGCCCTGCCGGACCAGGTTGATCGCCATGCCGTAGCGGTTGGTTTCCAGCGCGGAAACGGGCCGCTCGCGAAAACCCTCGATGGCTGCGGCCATGGTGGCGATGATGCGGGCATCGGTGGTGATGTAGATCAGTTCGCGTGCGTCGACATCGTCCCAGCATACTGCTTGATGCGCAGCCAGGGTGTGGCCGGCCGGCATAACGCAGACCATCTGGCCGGCACGCACCACGCTCGACGCCGGCAGATTATCGTCCATCGGTTGCAGAAGAAAACCGAGATCGTACTGGCGGTGCGCGACCGCATCTTCGATTTCGTTGTTCAGATACATGTCCACCACCAGGCCATATTCGGGAAAGGATTCGCGAAACCGCAGCGCGGCCTGGGGCAGCAGGTTGATCGCCAGTGCCGGCGTGGCGCAGACGCGCAACTGGCCGACGCTGTAACAGCGTACCTGTTCGATGAAGCGGTCGAAGCGCGCCATGCTTTGCTGCATGCGGCGCGCCTCCTCGAAAACCTGATGGGCCTCGGGGGTCGCTTGCATCCGCCCTTTTGCCCGTTCGAACAAGGCGAAGCCCAGTTGTTGTTCGGTCAGCGCCAGGCTCTTGCTGACCGAGGGCTGGGACATGCCCAGTGCTTGGGCTGCGGAGGTGACCGATCCGAGCTGGACCACCTGGACGAAGACTTCGAGCTGTTTTGGACTCATTCATTTAAAGGAATATCTAATTCACAATTATGTGTTTTGATGAATTCAATGAAATTCATAAACTGGCGCCATGTATGCACTATGGAGTATGTCATGAAAGCACTGCCGTTCATCAAAACCTCTCTTGCCGTGTTCGCCCTGGTCGGTGCCGCGCTGGGGGCGACCCAGACCCTCGCGGCCGACAGTCTGCAGGCCATCCTGGCCAGAGATGTCGTGCGTATCGGCGCGGTTTCCGCGCCGCCGTGGTACCAGAAGGATTTGCGCACCAATGAATGGACCGGCCTCGTGCCCGACCTAGCGCAGGCCATCTTCACCCCGAGCGGCATCGCCATCGAATATGTCGATACCCAGTGGGGAACGGCGGCGGCCGGGCTGCAGGCCGACCGCTTCGATCTGTTGGGGGGCTTCAACAAAACGCAGGAACGAGCCAAGGCCGTGGACTTCACCCGACCGATCGGGGCACACAAGATGGGCGTGCTGACCCTGGAGGAAGACCTGACGCGATACCGGACCTGGGATGACATCAACGACCCCGCGATCCGGCTCGCGGCCATCGATGGCTCGGCCGCGGTCACCCTGTTGCAGCCAAAGCTGACCCGGACCCAGTGGGTGATCGTGCCCAACAGCGAAGCCCTGCAACTGGAAGTGGAAAGCGGCCGTGCCAATGCGCTGCTCACCAACGACATTCAGATGGCCTTGTACATCGAACGACGTGGTCGCGGTCACGCGGTGTTTCCGGAGCCGATTCAGGCGCAGGCCACCAACATCGGTCTCGCCAAGGACCGTGAAACCTTGCGTAACTGGCTCGACAACCGGCTCGAAGCGCTGGACAAGGACGGCACACTGGACCGCATCTGGGCCAAATACATGCCCGCAGCCAAATGACGAATGGCGCAGGGCAGCGGACGCTGCTGAGCGTGGAGCATCTGGGCAAGTCGTTCCACGGCCGCCGGGTGCTCGACGACATCTCGTTCGACGTCCAGGCCGGCGAGGTGATCGGCCTGATCGGACGCAGCGGCTCCGGAAAATCCACGCTGCTGCGCTGCCTCAACATGCTGGAGCGTCCGGACGCCGGCCGCATCCGCCTCGACAGCGAGGAAATCGGCTTCCAGGGACCGCAGCGCAAGTCCGTATCCGCGCACGCACTGGCGCGCCAGCGTGCCGCGATGGGCATGGTGTTCCAGCACTTCAACCTGTGGCCGCACCGCACCGTCCTGCAGAACGTGACGGAGGGACCTGTCACGGTACTGGGCGTGCCACGCGCCCAAGCCGTCGCCCGGGCCACCGCGATTCTGGAGCGCATCGGCCTGGCAGCCAAGGCCGACGCCTATCCGGTGACGCTGTCCGGCGGGCAGCAACAGCGTGTTTCGATCGCACGTGCGCTCGCCATGCAGCCTCAGTTGATCCTCTTCGACGAACCCACCTCGGCCCTGGACCCTGAACTGGTAGCCGAGGTGCTGGCCGTGATGACGGACCTGGCACGTACCGGTACGACCATGCTGGTGGTGACGCACGAGATGCGCTTCGCCTTCGAGGTTTGCCATCGCATCCTGCATCTCGACCAGGGACGGGTGGCGGACGCCGGAACACCGACTGCGTTGCTGGCGCGCCCGGCGGATTCGCCGGTTCGCGCCTTTCTGGGCGTCGCCGTCCTGGCGCTGGAGGCGGTCGGCCATGCCTGAGTATCAATGGGACTTCGACGCGATCTTCCAGTATCGGACGGTGCTGGTCGACGGCATGTTGACCACGCTGCGGGTGTTGGCGTTTTCGGTCACCATCGGGGTCGTGCTCGGATTGATTCTGGCGCCCTTGCGGGCCGCGCATTCGCGCTGGATCCGCTGGCCGGTCCAGGCACTCATTGAAACGGTACGCGCCGTGCCACCGCTGGTGCTGGTGGTGTGGGCCTATTACTGTCTGCCCATTCTCGCCGACATGCAGCTGTCGGCATACTGGACCTGCGTGCTGGCACTGGGCCTGTACGGCAGCGTGTTCTTCGCCGAGATCTTCCGGTCCGGCCTGCAGTCGGTCGACCACGGGTTGGTCGAGGCCGCGCTGGCCGTCGGGATGACGCCGTTCAGGGCACTGCTGCGCGTGGCGGCGCCGATCGCCTTCCTGCGCATCCTGCCCGCCTTCGTCGGCCAGTGCGTCATGGCGATCAAGAACTCGGTACTGGGCAGCTACATCGCGGTCGGAGAACTGCTGTACGAAGGGCAGCGCCTGAGCACGGCGACGTTCCGGCCGCTGGAGGTGCTGACCCTGGTGGCCTTGTTCTTCGTGGTAACCATCCTGCCGCTCTCGCTGCTGGCCGGCGCGATCGAGCAGCGCATTCACGGACGCTACTTCCGGCGCTGAGCAGTTTGAAACAGCCGACCGTGCCCGGTGCCGGAGCGGCCCCTGGCTTTCACGCTTGCGACACCATGACATCCCACAGTGTGACCCACCAACTCGTCCGGTTTGCGCACGAACTGACCATCGACCGCGTGCCGGAACCCATCCTGCACAAACTCAAGCTCCACCTGCTCGATGCCCTCGGTTGCGGTTGGGCCGCAAGCGACACCAAAACCGCAAGCCTGGCCCGGAACGCCGCCGAGTTGCTCGGCGGGTACGGCAGTTGCCATATCCTCGGTGTGCGACGGCAGTATTCGGCGCCCGCCGCTGCGTTTGCCAATGCGATGCTCATCAATGGTCTGGATCATGACGACGGTGTGGAGATCGACGGCAAGGGGCTGGGTCATCCAGGCGCCACCCTGGTGTCGGCAGCCCTGGCGGGGCTGGATCAATCGCCACATCCGGTGGAGGGGCAGGTTTTTCTCTCTGCCCTGGCGGCCGGCTTCGAGGTCAACAACCGCCTGATCCATGCGCTGCAGCCAAGCGCGGAACGCTTTGCTCAAGTCTATGGCGTGGCGCAACACCAGGCCGTTGGCGCAGCGGTGGTGTGCGGCCGTATCCTCGGGCTGAGCAGCGCACTACTCGACCAGGCGGTAGGGATGGCCGCAACCCTCAGTTGCCTCCCCAGCCTGCACAAATACAACTGGCGCACCCGCCCGCTGGTCACGCTCAAGGATGGCGTGGCCCCTGCCGCCCAGGCCGGCGTACAGGCAGCGTTGCTCGCACAACTCGGCTTTGTCGGCGCCCGAGATGCATTCGACGGCTCGCAGGGCTATTGGCGCATGATCGGCTCCGACCGTTTCGATCCCGAAGCACTCGCACGCGACCTGGGCACATATTGGTACGTCGGCCATGGCAGCCTCAAGCGCTACCCGGCCTGCCGGTGGCTGGCCTCTGCCTTGGAGTGCATGGAAGCCATCATGCGACATACGGAGTGGCCGGCGGACGAGATCAGCGAGATCGAAGTCCGGACCTTCGCCCGAATAGCCGGGGATTTCATGGACACGGCACCGGTCGATGCCGCAGATGCGCAGTTCAGTCTGCCCTACACCCTGGCCGCCGTCGCCCTGCGCCTGTTCCCCGGTGCGGACTGGTACAGCGAGGAAATCATGCGGGATGCCCGTCTACGGGATGTGATGCTCAAGGTCAGGGTGATCGTCGATCCGGTTTTCGAACGACGTATGAACAGCCTCGAACGGCAGCCTGGCGCCAGGGTGACCGTACGTCACCGGGATGGGCCGGTCACGGCCCGGGAGCTGAATACCCCGTCGGGAAGCTCGGCCCGACCGATGGACGAGGCCGAGGTCATCAACAAGGCCTGTGCCAACATAAGCGGCAAAGTCGCAGGGCCACGTGAATGGGCCGAATCAATACTCGGCCCCGCACGCTGGCGCGGGCATTTGCGCAGCTCGGTCGAACTGGCTGAGCCCATTCCAAGTAAGCACACTGAACACTGCTGACATGAGGAACAACGCGCGTTGAACCGTCTTGAGGTCGACCGTTTTCAAACGCTCATCACGATATTGGGCAAAAACCCGGACTCGGTTACCGGGGGGACTGCCCCGTCCGGAACAAGGTACAGCGCCGAGTGCAGCAGATTTGCTGCAAAACTCGAACAAAACGCACGAAAGGCTTATCGTATCACGATAAGCCTTTGTTTTTATTTGGTTGCGGGGGCAGGATTTGAACCTGCGACCTTCGGGTTATGAGCCCGACGAGCTGCCAGACTGCTCCACCCCGCGTCTGAGAGATAGACTATAACCTGATCACCTAAGCGGGTCAACGATTTTATCGACTCCCATGGATAAACACGAATCATCATCCCACCAGATCCGCCCTTGTTCGCGGTCAGCCGGCATCCGTTGCGGCGGTCGCAACACGGTTGCGACCGCCGCGCTTGGCCAGATAAACTCCTTCATCGGCCAGCCTGATGAGCTCGTCCGGGCCTTTCATCGCCGGACTGCGCTCGGCCACACCTACGCTGATGCTGCCGCGCCATTCGCCTTCGCCAGCGGCGACACGCATGTTCGCGACGGCAGCGCGCACTGCTTCGGCAATGTGCATCGCCCCGGACAGCGGCGTATGCGGGCATATGATCAGAAACTCGTCGCCCCCCAGCCGGCATACGAGGTCATCGTTCCGGACCCTATGCTGCAGTTTCAGGGCGAGATTCTGCAAGACGACGTCCCCTGCCTCGTGGCCGAAGGTATCGTTGATCTGCTTGAAGCCGTCGGCATCGATCATCATGCATGACAGGGCATGGGCCGAATCGGCCCACTCCAGCTTCAAGCGATGAAGCGCGTGACGGCGGTTCGGAAGGCCGGTCAGGACATCGGTCAGCGACAACGCCTCGAGGTGTTTGTTTGCGATGGCGAGTTCGCGGGTACGCGCCTCCACCTTGGCTTCGAGGGTACGGTTCAGTTCGTACAACTCGCGATTGCGCTCCGACACCTGGGCGAACAAACCATTCAGGGCGATCAGCAGCGGTTCGGTTGCGCGCGTGCCCAAGCGCTCGTCTTCGCGAAAGGCCTCGTCCGGTTGCAGGCCTCTCTCGAGCAACGCCAGCTGGCGCGCCATGGCCTGATCCGATCCGAGGATATGATAAGCAAGCCAATGGATCAGAAACTTCAGCAAGCGATTTGCCGACTCGAAGGTCATCTCCGTCTGCGCAAGCCGCACCACCTCGTCGACAAAACCGGCATGCTCGCGCTTCTGGCTTTCAAGGTGACGTGAATCGATGCCTGCCGAGAGCATCAACCCCTCCTCGGCCGCGAAGTGAAAACGCGTATAGCGCGCCAGCTCGTCCAGCACCTCGTTTACCGCCGGACCATCCAACATTTCCGAGGAAGACAGCAATTCGCCCAGCCGGTTGATGATCTTAACGAGTTCCATGTGTTGAGCATCGACCTCCTCGATACCGGTCACGAAGTTCTCGTCCCACTTGAACGAATCCATAACATCCTCACCAAAGACACGGGGCACCCGGAACCCAACGATCACGAAACCCGCGCCAAAACGCACCCGACGGGTCCGCATCGATTAGAATTGCCCAAACCGAGGAAAGCAAGCTTAAACTAAAGTTATAGATAACTTTGCAGTGGATTCTCGACAATGCCGATTTTCTGGCGACCGCAACTCAAGATTGGCCACGAAGACATCGACGCCGATCACCGCTATCTGATCCTTCTGATAAACACGGTCGAACTGGTGCTCCGCTTCCCCGAAAACCCGCAGCATGTCGAGGCGGCGCTGGACGAGCTGCACCACTACGCCGAGCATCATTTCGAGCGCGAGGAAAAAATCCAGATTGCGTGGGGCTATCGACACCTCGACGATCACAAGAACGAGCATCGCAAGCTCATGGAGGCGCTCGAAGCCCTGATGGGGCGCGTCAAGCTTGCCCTTGCCGACCCCTCGTCGGGGCCGGACACGATCAAGGCGCAAAGCCAGGACATTACCGGCTTTCTGCGCAAGTGGCTGGTTGACCACGTGCTGAAGTCGGACATGCAGATGAGCGACATGTTCAAGAAGCCGCATATCACCTGAGCACGCCAAACGAGCGTGCGTACTGCCGGACTGACGAAACCGGGGCGTTCAGTCCGCGAGGACGCCCGAGCCGGCCGCGGCGCGCGCCAGCCGGTCCGTCACGGCCCGCCAGGCTTCGCCATCGGGCGGTGACTCGACCACGATCAGATCGAAGCCCAGACCGTCGAGCGAGCGCAACTGTGCGTACAGCGCATGGGCGAAGCCGGCAGCATCGCCCGCGCCGGTGCGCCACACGAGGCGCGCATCCCCCGGATCCGCGCAATGGTGTGCCAGCACTGCAATCCGCAGGCCCTGTTCACAAGCCGCAAGCGCCCGTGCCGCCAGGCCGGCGCGATGTTCGAGGCGCAAGGGCGTGCGCGGCGCGTAGTGCGCCGCGAGCGAGCCCGACACCCG
>DDUE01000082.1 GCA_002344625.1 Rhodocyclaceae bacterium UBA2346
GCAATTATCTTGCGGAATGCGCAAGCTGTCGCTGTGTCATTTATCGCGCAAATTGGCGTCAATTATCGCGCGCCGCTACACCCTGATCGAATCCGAACTGTTCGGCTATGTGGGCGGAGCGTTTACCGGGGCTCGGCGCGAAGGTGCGATGGGCCGGATCCAGCAGGCGCATGGCGGTACCTTGTTCCTGGACGAGATCGGTGACATGCCGCTGGGCATGCAGGCCCGTCTGCTGCGCGTCCTGCAGGAGCGCCGGGTCACCCCCGTGGGGGCGCTGCGGTCGATACCCGTCGATATCGCGCTGGTATGCGCGACCCACCGCATTCTGAGCGATGCCGTTGCGAGCGGAAGCTTCCGCGAGGATCTCTATTACCGGGTGAACAGCCTGACCGTGTGTTTGCCGCCCTTGCGCAAACGTACCGACATCGGGGTGATTGTGCGCAGGATTCTCGCCTCCGAGGTGGCGGAGGCGAGGGCGCAGGCGGTGGTGATCGGCGACGAAGTCATGCGCTTCTTCGAGCGGCATAGCTGGCCGGGCAACATTCGTCAGCTACAGAACGTGATCCGGGTCGCGGTCGCGTTGCTCGACCCGGATGAACACGAGATTCTGCCGATTCACCTGCCCGAAGAGCTGTTCTCGTCCGATCCGGCGGATGACCGCAAGGTCGGCGCCGCATCGCAACCCGATGGCGACACCGAGGTGCCCGCCGCGGTCGCGGCGCTGCCCTTGTCGCGCGGGGGACGGCTCGACCAGCTTGAACTTGATGCGATCAATGCGGTGATGCGCGAAGTGGGTGGCAATGTGTCGGCGGCGGCGCGGGTTCTCGGCGTCAGCCGCAACCGGCTGTATCGAAAGCTCGGACGGCTGAACTGATTCCACCTGTTCGAATGCGTGGCCCGCTCATGAGGCGTTGACGCCGTGGTCGACAACACCCGGACTCAGCGATGCCTGTCGCCGGGGGCCTGCTCGGAGACTTCGCGAATGAAGTCGCCCTCGATCACCAAACCCTCGCTGCGGCTTCGCGCCGAACGCTGGCGCTGACCATCGGGCCCCGGTTGAAAGCCATCGGCGGCAGCGGCGTCGACCGCGGCCCGCATCTGCTTGCGTACGTCGCGGGTCTTCCACCACAGATAGGCGCCCCCGATCAGCCCCACGGCCACGACGATCGAGAAAATGACGAGTGAAAACATGAAGGTCACTACCGCAAGCCCGCCGGCCGCGACGACCGCGAAAATGCGGGTGAACAGGCCCGGCGGCTGAATGTTCGCGCGAATGCGGCGGTATTGGGTCTGATGGCTGCTATGAGGCATCCGGCTATCCTTGTCGATGAGTCGCAATGAGATTGTGCACTGGACAGCGATCCTTTCACAGGATTCCCTCGGTGTATTTCAAAACGTAAAGTCCCCGGTGGGGAACGCTTGCTGACCGTTCTCCGGACGCGTTCAGGAGCGTGCGTTCAGCCTGCGTTCATCTCGTTTCGGTTAAAACCGACGCGAGTGTGGGCAAGCTCGTGGGCGAGTTCGTGCGATGTGTGCCGGGACGGGTTCCGTAGGCTGGATGGGGAGGTGAAGACGATGGCTGGATGGGGCGGGAGCCTGATGCTCGTGCTGGCGCTGGTTTCGGGGGTGGTAGGCATGGCCGTGGCCGATAGCGGCGATCATGAGCGTGCGCGGCGGGCGGTGGAAGCGGGCGAAGTGTTGCCTTTGCGCGACGTGCTTGCACGGGTGGAGGTCGACTACCCGGGTCAGGTGATGGAGCTCGAACTCGAGCGTGACGACGGCCTGTGGCTCTACGAGATCAAGATTCTCCAGTCCGGCGGCGTCCTGATCGAGCTCGAGGTCGACGCGCGCGATGGGCGAGTGCTCGCGGTCAAGGGGCAGAAACGCAAGGATCGGGGCAGATAGGGGCGTCGATGCGGATTCTGATCGTGGAAGACGAGCCGCTGCTGGCCGCTCAGGTGATTCAGGCGCTCGCAGAGGCGGACTACGCCGTGGATCATGCCGACAACGGGCGTGACGGCTGCCATCTCGGCAACGTCGAGACCTACGACGCGGTGGTGCTCGATCTCGGCCTGCCCTTGATGGATGGCCTGACGGTGCTGCGCAAGTGGCGCGCCGACGGACGCCGCATGCCGGTGGTGATTCTGACCGCGCGCGACAACTGGCATGACAAGGTGGTCGGCATCGATGCCGGCGCCGACGACTACCTGGCCAAGCCGTTTCACATGGAAGAATTGCTCGCCCGCGTGCGGGCGCTGATCCGCCGGGCGGCGGGTCATGCGAGCGCCGAACTGGTCTGCGGCGCGGTGGTGCTCGATACGCGCAGCAGTCGCGTGACGGTCGATGGCGTGGTGATCAGCCTGACCAGCCATGAATTCAAGGTGTTGTCCTTCCTGATGCACAGGCAGGGCGAGCTGGTGTCGCGCACCGCGCTGATCGAGCACATCTATGCCCAGGACCACGATCGCGATTCGAATACGATCGAGGTATTCATTGGTCGCCTGCGCCGCAAGCTGCCACCCGGCCTGATCGAGACGGTTCGAGGCCTCGGCTACCGGCTGACAGGCCCGGCATGAGGGCGGGCGCGTCAGCGGCAGGCCTGGCGTGGGGTTCGCTACGCCTGCGCCTGCTCGCCGGGACGCTGGTTTGGATCGTGGCGTCGATAGTGATCGCGGGTTGGGGGCTGAACAGTCTCTTCAGCCGCCAGGTGACCATGCAGTTCGATGCGGACCTGAACAACCATCTCGATCAACTCATCGCCCAACTCGCGATCGGCGTAGACGATGAGTTGAGCATGCGGGGCAGTCTGAGCGAGCCTCGTTTCAGCACGCCCTTTGCGGGGCTCTACTGGCAGGTCGATGCTGCGATGCGGCCCGGCGCGGCGGCGCTGCCGGGTGTGCTCAGATCGCGCTCGTTGTGGGACAGCGTTTTGAGCGTACCCGTGGATCCGCTCGGCGATGGCCAGGTGCGTGTGCATCGCGTCGAGGGGCCGAACGGCAATTCGCTGCGGGCGCTCGAACGCCAGATCGAACTCGCCGAACGTCCCGGCCAGCCCTTGCGGATGATCGTCGCCGCGGACGAGCGGCTGCTGCTGGCGCCGATCGCGAGTTTCACCCGGCTGCTGATCATCGCGCTCGGTGTGCTCGGCCTGGGCTTGGTCGCCGCCGCCGTGGTGCAGGTCCTGATCGGATTGCGGCCTTTGGGCTTGCTGCGCGAGACCCTGGCGCGGGTTCGCGAGGGGCGGGCCGAACGGGTCGAGGGGCATTTTCCGAGCGAGGTTCAGCCGCTCGTGGACGATTTCAACACCGTGCTGGCGCTCAACGCCGAGGTCGCCGAGCGTGCCCGGCTGCAGGCGGGCAATCTCGCGCATGCGGTCAAGACGCCGCTCGCGATCCTGGCCAACGCGGCCGCCCGCGAGCGGACGCCGTTCGCCAGATTGGTAGAAGAGCAGGTCGCGGGCGCGCGCAATCAGGTGGACCACCATCTGGCGAAGGCGCGCGCGGCTGCGGCCGTCAAGGCTTCGGGGCTGCGTTGCGCGGTACGTCCGACCGTGGAGGGGCTGATGCGCGTGATGAGCCGTCTGCATGTCGAACGTGGCTTGCGCATCGAGTGGACCGGCACGGATGCGGAAGCCGTGTTTCGCGGCGAGGAGCAGGATCTCGAGGAGATGGTGGGCAATCTTCTCGACAACGCCTGCAAGTGGGCCCGCAGCCGGGTCACGGTGCGGCTCGTGGGCGACGCCACGATGCTCGCGGTCGTCGTCGATGACGATGGCAAAGGCCTGCCCGATGCGGTGCGCGCGGCCGTGTTCGCGCGTGGGGTGCGTGCCGACGAGCAGGTGCAGGGCTCGGGTCTGGGGCTCTCGATCGTGCACGACCTCGCACAGCTTTATGGCGGCGCGGTGGCCTTGGAGACTTCTGCCATGGGCGGGGTGCGCGCGGTGCTGAGCTTGCCGCGCGCGGCCTGATTGCGCCCCTTCGTCAGCGGATCCAGCGCGCATGCCAGTGCGAGGCTGATCGCCCATCCGAGCCACATCGACCACAGCGTGTGCGACAGAAAGTGGGCGCCGCGCAGCATCTGCGCCGCGCCGAGAATGGACCCGAGCAGGATCGCCACCAGGGTCGCGGCGCGGGCGTAGCGCACGCCTGCGGTGCGAAGAGCCACGCCCCATACCAGCCACAGATAGCCGACCGAGGCATGCCCGGCCGGAAAGCACACGCCTCGCTTCAGGTCCGCATCCGGCAACGCCAGCAGACCCAGGTAAGGGGCATAGCCGCCGAAGTCGACGACATCCCACGGGCAGTGGCGATTGGTCAGAGCCTTCAGGGTGCTGGTGACCGCCGGGATGAGCAGCATCCCGAGAACGGCCGTGAGGGCGCCGCGCGGCGGTAGCCAGGCGAGCCGCCCGCGCAGGCCCTGAACGCACAATCCAACGGCAGCGAGGGCGAGGCCGATCAGCACCGTCTTGGCGCCGCGATGCATCACGTTTTCGAGAAACGGATCGGTGCGCAACGCGAAGCGACCCAACTCGGCATCGAAGGCGAAGCGGGCGAGCCACAGGTCGAGGCGGGTTGCCTCGAACACGTACAGCATTGCGATGGCGCTGACGATCAGAACAAGCGCCTGGCGTCGCCGCCAGTCCTGTTCCCGGTGAGGATCGCGCCTGTCGTGCGCGGCCCGCGAGGTGCCGGCGCGGGGCATGCCGGTATGCGGTAGGGGCGGCTTCATTCTTGCCGGCAGTGCGCGCTGAAGTCGAGATCCTGCTCGTAGACGCTGGTTGCGACGTCCAGCAGTCCGAGAATCGAGTGAAAGAGGTTGTCATGGCTCAGGGGCTTGGCGGCCGCCGCGCGAAGGCAACGGGTGTCGAGCCGGCTGCGTTGCGCGAAACCTTCGGAAAACCACGCGACCATCGGCACGTGCGTCTGCTCGCTGGGGGCGATCGAGTACGGCATGCCGTGAAGGTAGAGGCCTTTTTCGCCCAGCGATTCGCCGTGGTCGGAGACGTAGATCAGGGCAGTGTCATAGTCGTTGCCCTGTGCTTTCAGGGCGGCGATGGTGCGGGCGATGAAGTCGTCGGTGTACAGCAGCGCATTGTCGTAGCTGTTCACGATTGCCTCGGTATCGCAGCGCCGCAGATCGCCGGTGCGGCAGGCCGGGGCAAACTGCTCGAAGGTCTTCGGATAACGACGATGGTAGGCCGGTCCGTGGTTGCCGAGCTGGTGCATGACGACGACCTTGTCGCCCGCTTGTCCTGCGAGGGTGTCGAGCTTGTCCAGCATGACCTCGTCGAGACAGATTCCCCGTCGCAGTGGGGCTGATCGGCGTCGCGAAGGGTGGTGTAGGTGTCGAGACCGGCACAGACGCCCTTGCAGCCGGACTGATTGTCGATCCACGCGACGCCAAGTCCGGCGCGCGCAAGCACATGCAGCAGCGACTCGCTGTTGCGGATGCGTGTCTCATCGTAGTCGCGTCGGCCGATGGCCGAGAACATGCACGGCAACGAGGTCTCGGTGTTGGTGCCGCAACTCGTGACCGAGCCGAAATTGATCGGATCGAGCATGGCCAGCTGCGGGGTGGTCTGGCGGCGATAAGTGCCCAGTCCCCAGTTGGCTGCGCGCGCCGTTTCGCCCACGATCATCACGAACAACACGGGTTTGCGGCCGGCGGTCCAGCTGCCGCCAAGATGGGCGTCCTCGCCTACGGGGGCACGCACGGTGGGTTGGTGCAGGGTTTCACCGGTCAGCGCGCGTCCGCCCGAATACACCACGTTGACCGGCGTGATCAGGTAGCGGAGTGCCTTGTGATTGCGCATCAGGCCCGAGAAATCCTGAAACACCAGCATCAGGGCGGCGAGGCCCAGCCCCGCCGCGAGCACGATACTGCCCAGTCTGCGCAGCGCGGCCCGGCCGGGCGACAGGTGAATGAGGCGCACCCGGCCGAGAAGCGTGGTCATGACCAGTACATGCGCGCCGATGTACGCGGCCAGCCCGGGGCTGGCGAGTTCGGCGGCTTCGGCGCGGCTGGTGACCAGCACGTTGCGCATCATGTCGGGGTCGATGATCACGCCGTAGTGACCGATGAAATGGCTGGCGCCGGCCCCGATCAGGGTCATCGCGACGATGGCCGGCTTTGCCAGCCGCCGCGGAACCAGTATGCAGAACAGGATGAAATGGGCGGCAATGAGCATCGTGCCCACGGCGACCACGAATCCGATGTCGGCGGGCGATCCGGCGATCCGGTCGGCGAGTACCGTGCGCAGGAAGGCGGTGTTGAAAAAGATCAGAAAGTAGAGGCTGGCCAGCACGAACACCGTCTCGGTGTGCAAGGCCGGTAGGCGCGGCCAGCCATCGGAGCGCCTGGGCGCCGTCGGGTGGTGCGTGTCGGTGAGTGTCGCGCTTGGGGCATACAGGACTTCGGACATGGGTATCGTGGGCTGGATTGGCAGCCCCCACGATATTCAAGCGCCGGTGAACGATATGTCGAAGCGGTGTGAAGAAAACGTCAAGACCGATCGAGGTCGATGCGAAAGTCGCACCCGCCGGACGGATTGTCGGCGAGCGTGATCGCCCAGCCTTGTTGTGCGCATATCCGCGCGACCAGCGACAGCCCGATGCCGTCGCCGCGCGTCGGATCGCCTCTCGCGAAGGGTTCGAAGAGCCGGTCGCGCTGGATGGCCGGAATGCCGGCGCCGGTATCGACGACGCTGAAACCGTGCTTGCGCAGGGTCACGGCGACTCCGCCGCGCTCGGTGTAGTGCAAGGCATTGCGAATCAGGTTCGACAGCACCGTTGCCAGTAGCGCCGCAGGTGGGGCCGGGGGGAGGCACCGTCGTCATGTCCGGTGAGCGTCAGGCCGCGTTCGACCGCCGTCGCACGAATCCGGTCGTAACGATCATGCGCAGGGGGCTTGGCGGTGGCTCGTCAAGGGCGGTTCGCGGGGCGGGGTTGCCTATGCCACCCAGTGACCCGACTTGCCGCCGAGCTTTTCGATCAGCCGGATGTCGTACATGCGCATGCCGCGATCGACTGCCTTGCACATGTCGTAAATCGTGAGCAAGGCCACGTTCACGGCGGTGAGCGCCTCCATTTCCACGCCGGTGCGGCCGACGGTCTCGGCGCTCACGGTGCAGGCGACGCTGTGGGTCGTGTCGTCGAGTGCGAATTCGACCGCAACCCGGGTCAACGGGATCGGATGGCAAAGCGGGATGAGGTCGCTGGTTTTCTTCGACGCCTGAATTGCGGCGATGCGGGCGATGCCGAGCACGTCGCCTTTCTTGGCACTACCTGCCCGGACTATCGCGAAAGTCTCGGGCCGCATGCTGATCCTGCCGCCGGCGACCGCTACCCGCCGGGTTTCGGTCTTGGCGCCTATGTCGACCATGTGTGCCTGGCCGTGGGGGTCGAAGTGAGTCAGCGTCTGGGGCATGCGTGTGTTTCTCGAAACAGCGCCGGAGCTGGCGCGCGCGGTGTCCGGATCACCGCAAACCGATACATTCCGGCGGGGAACGCGAACGGCAAAGCGTTATCATAGCACCCGATGATGAAACAAATTCTTGCCCTAATCCTTTCCTTGAGTCTCGTCACCGCGCCGATGGCGGCCGACCTGCCGGACCTCGGCGACGTTGCGACGACGGCGCTGTCGCCGATGGCGGAGAAGCGCCTGGGCGAGTCGATCATGCAGCAGATCCGCTGGCGCGATGCGAGCTATCTGAACGATCCCGAGATCGAGGACTACGTGAATCGCCTCGGCATGCGGCTGGTCGCCGCGAGCGATGAGCCCGACCGCAGTTTCGATTTCTTCGTGCTCAAGGATTCCACACTCAACGCGTTCGCCTTGCCCGGGGGCTATATCGGCCTGCATTCGGGCCTGATCCAGGCCGCCCAGAGCGAGTCGGAGCTGGCGTCGGTCGTCGGGCATGAAATCGCGCACGTCACCCAGCGACACATTGCCCAGTTGTTCGGCAAGCAGTCGCAGATGGGCATGGTGATGCTTGCCTCTATCCTGGTGGCGATCCTGGCGGCGCGCAGCAACGCGGATTTGGCGCAGGCCGCCATTGCCTCGGGGCAGGCGGGCGCCATTCAGTCGCAGTTGGGCTATACCCGCGCCTTCGAACGCGAGGCGGACCGGATCGGCCTGCAGACGCTCGAAAACGCGGGTTTCGATACGCGGGGCATGCCGAGCTTTTTCGAACGCCTGCAGCGTGAAAGCCGCTTGTACGAGAACAACGCGCCGGGTTACCTCAGGACGCACCCGCTGACCGAAGAGCGGATTGCCGACATGGGCAATCGGGTGGATCAGACGCCTTATCGCCAGGTTCCGGATTCGGCCGATTTCGGCTTCGTGCGTGCGAAGCTGCGCGCCTCGGAGGGGATTGCGGGCGACGCCGTCAAGTATTTCGAAGCGCGCCTGGCAGGTTCGAAGGATCCCGCCAACCAGTATGGCTACCTGCGCGCGTTGCTGCGGGCCAACCAGGTCGACCGCGCGGCCGCGGGGCTGGAGACGCTGCGCGCGAGCGCGGCCCCGTCGACGTTCATCGAGCGCCTGGCGGCCGACATCGAACTCGAGCGCAAGAATCCGCGCGGCGCGGTCGCCTTGCTCGAGTCGGCGTTGAAGCGCTTTCCCGGCAGCATGCCGTTGCAGTATGCGCTGATCGACGCGCTTTTGCAGGCGGGCGACACGGCGGAGGCGGCCACGTTGGCGCGCGACGGTGCCTTGCGCCACCCCGGTGACGTCAATCTGTGGGCCTTGTCGTCGCGGGCCGAGGCGGAGCGCGGCCGGATGACGGCACATCATCGTGCGCAGGCGGAGGTATACGTGCGTCGGGGCAGCCTCCCGGCCGCGATCGAGCAGCTGGAGTCGGCGCGACGCGCGAACGACGGCGATTTTCACGAGCTATCGGCGGTGGATGCGCGCATGCGTGAACTCAAGACCGAGCTGCGCATCCGCCGCGAAGAGTCAGAGCGCTGATCCCGCACGGACTTCAGTGTTTTCGGCAAAGCCGATAAGATACCGGGCGAATACGATGAGGAAGAGCGAATGAATTTCGACAAGGAAGTGGATGCCCGCGGCTTGAATTGCCCCTTGCCGATCCTGCGCGCCAAGAAAGCGCTTGCGGAGGTCGCATCGGGACAGACGGTCAGGGTGCTGGCGACCGATCCGGGTGCGGTCAAGGATTTCCAGGCGTTCGCCAAGCAAACCGGCAACGACCTGCTGGCCCACGGCGAAACGCCGGACAAGGCATTCGAGTTCTATCTGAAGCGCAAGTAAGCGGATCCGGCGGGTTTCGACGCGGGCGCGGGGGGCGAGTGATGTCGCACCCCGCGCCCGCGGCGGTTCACAGCCGCGAGAATTTCTCAAGCTGGGGCTTGAGCTTGTCAAGGGTTTCGGTGAAACCGGCCAGTCGCGCGCGCTCCTGCTCGACCACCGCCGCCGGCGCCCGGTCGACGAAGCTTGCATTGCCGAGCTTGGCGTGGGCCTTGGCGATCTCGCCTTCGAGGCGAGTGATTTCCTTGGTGAGGCGATCGCGCTCCGCGGCCGGGTCGATCTCGACCTTGAGCATGAGCTTGAACCGATTCACCACCGCGACCGGCGAGAGCGCGTCGGCCGAGATCTCGTCCACCGCGCTGACTTCCGACAACTTGGCAAGGCCGGCAAGATAGGGGGCATAGGCGTCGAGTTCGGCGCGCGGGCCGGCGACCACCAGCGGCATGCGCTGGGCCGGCGAGATGTTCATCTCGCCGCGCAGATTGCGGCAGGTATGAATCATCGCCTTGAGTTCGCCGATGCGGGCCTCGGCCGCCGCGTCGATCCGGGCCGCATCGGCACGCGGATAGGGGGCGAGCATGATGCTGTCGTGCTGCTTGCGCCCGGCCAGCGGCGCGACGGTCTGCCACAACTCCTCGGTAATGAAGGGGATCAGCGGATGCGCCAGCCGCAGCGTGGCCTCGAGCACCCGCAGCAGGGTGCGACGGGTGGCCCGCTGCTGCGAGTCGCTGCCGCCCTGCACCTGTACCTTGGCGAGCTCCAGGTACCAGTCGCAGTATTCGTCCCACACGAATTCGTAGATGGCCTTGGCGACGAGGTCGAAGCGGTAGTCCTCGAAGTGCTTGGCGATCTCGGCTTCGGTGCGCTGCAGCCGTGAGGCGATCCAGCGGTCGGCGAACGAGAAGTCGAGGTAGGCGCCGCCCGGCGCGCACTGGTCGGCGCCGTGCTCGCCCAGCCCGCAATCCTTACCCTCGCTGTTCATCAGCACGAAGCGGGTGGCGTTCCACAGCTTGTTGCAGAAGTTGCGATAGCCTTCGCAGCGCGCGAGGTCGAACTTGATGTCGCGCCCGGGGCTCGCGAGCGATGCATAGGTGAAGCGCAGCGCGTCGGTGCCGAAGGCCGGAATGCCGTCCGGGAATTCCTTGCGGGTTTTCTTCTCGATCTTTTGCGCGTCCTTGGGATTCATCAGGCCGAAGGTGCGCTTGGCGACCAGCGCGTCGAGCGAGATGCCGTCGATGAGATCGATCGGGTCGAGCACGTTGCCCTTCGACTTCGACATTTTCTGGCCTTCGGCATCGCGGATCAGGCCGTGCACGTATACATGCCGGAACGGAATCCTGCCGGTGATGTGCTTGGTCATCATGACCATGCGCGCAACCCAGAAGAAGATGATGTCGAAGCCGGTGACGAGTACCGAAGAAGGCAGGTAGAGATCCAGCGCGTCGTTGGACTTGGCCGGCCACTCCGGCGTCCAGTCGAGGGTCGAGAACGGCCACAGGGCGGATGAATACCAGGTGTCCAGCACGTCGGCGTCGCGGCTGAGCGGGCCGTCGTAGCCGGCCGCGGCGGCGAGGCTACGTGCTTCGGCCTCGTCATGCGCGACCCACAGCTGGCCGTTCTCGCCATACCACGCCGGAATCTGATGGCCCCACCACAGTTGCCGGGATATGCACCAGTCCTGGATGTTGTTGAGCCACTGGTTATAGGTGTTCACCCAGTTCTCTGGGTAGAAGCGGATCTCGCCGGAGGCCACGCATTCGAGCGCCTTGGCGGTGATGCTCTTGCCGTCGGCGCCGGCCTTGGTCATCGCGACGAACCACTGATCGGTGAGCATGGGCTCGATCACCGCGGCGGTCCGGTCGCCGCGCGGCACCACCAGTTTGTGCGGCTTGACCGCGACGACGAGCCCGAGTGCGTCGAGATCCTGCACCACGACCTCGCGGGCGACGAAGCGATCCATGCCATGGTACTTGGACGGGGCCGCGTCGTTCACATGGCCGTCGAGCCGCAGGATGCTGATCATCGGCAGGCCATGGCGCTGGCCGACGGCATGGTCGTTGAAATCATGGGCTGGGGTGACCTTGACACAACCGGTGCCGAATTCCCGGTCGACATAGTCGTCGGCGATGATCGGAATCTCGCGACCGGTGAGCGGCAACTGGACCTTGCGCCCGACCAGATGGGCGTAGCGCGCGTCCTCGGGGTGGACCATGACGGCAACGTCGCCGAACATGGTTTCGGGCCGCGTGGTCGCCACCGTGAGACCGGCCAGGCCGTCGATCGGCCCATCGACGAAGGGGTAGAGCAGGTGCCACAGAAAGCCGTCTTCTTCTTCCTGCACCACCTCGAGGTCGGAGACGGCGGTGCCGAGCTTCGGGTCCCAGTTCACCAGGCGCTTGCCGCGGTAGATCAGGCCCTCGTTGTAAAGGCGCACGAACGTCTCGGTGACGATCTTCGACAAGCCCTCGTCCATCGTGAAACGCTCGCGTTTCCAGTCGGGCGAGGTGCCGAGCCGGCGCATCTGACCGGTGATCGAGCCACCCGAGAAATGCTTCCACTCCCACACTTTCTCGAGAAATTTCGCGCGCCCGAGCTGGTGGCGACTGATGCCCTGGGCGTCGAGCTGGCGTTCGACCACGATCTGGGTTGCGATGCCGGCATGGTCGGTGCCCGGTTGCCACAAGGTGTTGAAGCCACGCATCCGGTGGTAGCGGGTGAGGCCGTCCATGATGGTCTGGTTGAAACCGTGCCCCATGTGCAGCGTGCCGGTCACGTTGGGCGGCGGCAGCAGGATGCAGAAGGATTCGTCGGCGGGTTTCTTGCGGTCGAGGCCGGCGTCGAAGTAGCCGCGCGACTCCCACTCGGGATACCAGCGGCTTTCGATTGCCGCCGGTTCAAAACTCTTGGCCAGTTCCATGGGGGTACCTGAAGGTGAAAAGGCAAAGCCGCGATTATAGCGGAAGCCGCCGGACCGCCTGTTGCCGGGGTACGGGCGCGCGTGGGTGGCGTGGGTAGGTGCCGCCCGGGTAGGGCGGCGAGTGGGTCAAGGCTTGCGGCTACCCTTGGAGAGCCGCTCCGCGATGCGCTCGGACAGCGCGGGCAGCAGGGTTGCCCGCACATGCGTGGTCACCTCTTCGCGCAGGCGCTCAGAGAATCGGTCGAGCTCGCGTGAAACGAGTTGTGGCATCTCGCTCGCGAACCAGCGCTCGAGCTCGCGCGTGATCTCGCCATCCAGGCTCGCCAGATGTTCGATCATCGCATCGGATTCGAATGGGTTGGCCGGGTCGGGCGTGGCGGTGGAGGCTGGTGGTGGGAGGTCGAAGTCCTCGACCACGTCGGTGAGTATCGGTATGTCGGCGTAGTCGACTCCGGGTGCGGGCTGGACAGGCGCGAGGCGATGGCGCCTGAGAAGGGCATCGGCCTTGCCCAGCAACAGGTCGGCTTCGCGCAGTTCGGCGTCGGCGCCGGTGTCGTCGTCGCTGTGGGTCAAAGCGCCTCCCGGCGTATGGCGTCGAAGGCTTCGAGCGCCAGCCCGGCGGCCTTGTACTGCTGCCAGCGGGTGCGCGCCGGTCGCCTGTGGTCTTCATCCTTGCCGACGATCTCGATCACCACGCGGAACTGCCCGGCGTCGGGCGGTACGTCGGCGGCGAGGTTGAAAATGAGGTCGGAGTGTGGCCAGCGCGGTGCCGTGCCGGCCACGTCCAGCACGACCGGCGTTTGGCCGGCCAGCGCCGAGCCGGCCGTCACATGCGGTATGAACGCGCGTTGCTGGTGGCTCCACAGCAAGGCGTCGAAGGCGCGCATCGACCCCGTATCGGGCAGACGTACCGCCGCTTTGCGCCCGCTCCTGTAGGCGCTGGTGACCAGCTCGCAGGCGAGGGCGAACGGGTCCGGCGCATTGTGGTAGAAGCGCACGCGCGTCACCGGGATGCTCAGGCGGCCTGGGCGCTGCGCCCGATCAGGAACTCGCACAGCAGCGGAACGGGCCTGCCGGTCGCGCCCTTGGCGTCGCCGGAAACCCACGAGGTGCCGGCGATGTCGAGATGCGCCCATTTGTAGGCCTTGGTATAGCGCGCCAGAAAGCATGCCGCCGTGATCGATCCGCCGAACCGGCCGCCAATGTTGGCCATGTCGGCGAAATTACTCTTGAGGCCTTCCTGGTACTCGTCCCACAGCGGCATCTGCCAGGCGCGATCGCCCGAACGCGTGCCGCAATCGATGAGCTCGCGCGCCAGCTCATCGTCGTTGGCCATCAGTCCGCTGGGAATCTTGCCCAGCGCGACGATGATCGCCCCGGTCAGCGTCGCGATGTCGACGACGCAGGCGGGATCGAACCGTTCGGCATAGGTCAGCGCGTCGCACAGCACCAGCCGGCCTTCGGCATCGGTGTTGAGGATCTCGATCGTCTGCCCGCTCATCGAGGTGACGACGTCGCCCGGCTTGGTTGCCGATCCGCCCGGCATGTTCTCGGTGGCCGGGATGATGCCCACCACGTTGAGCGGCAGGCCGAGCTCGCCGAGCGCCTTGAAGGTACCCAGCACCGACGCAGCGCCGCACATGTCGTACTTCATCTCGTCCATCTCGGCGCCCGGTTTGAGCGAGATGCCGCCGGTATCGAAGGTGATGCCTTTTCCGACCAGCACCACCGGTTTGTCCTTGGACTTTCCGCCCTTGTACTGCATGACGATGAAGCGCGGCGGCTCATGCGAGCCGCGCGCGACCGACAGGAAGGCGCCCATGCCGAGCTTCTCCGCCTCCTTGCGATCGAGAACCTCGACCTTGAACTTGTAGCGCGTGCCGAGTAGCTGCGCCGTTTCGGCAAGGTAGGTAGGTGTGCAGACATTGCCCGGCAGGTCGCCCAGCTCGCGGGTCAGCGCCATCCCGTCCGCGATCGCCTTGCCTTGCGCGGCGGCCGCCTCGAGCTTGGTCAGCGACTTGCTGCGCGTGAGCAGGGTGATTTCGCTGGCGCCCCGGGGTTCGATCTTCTTGCTCTTGGTGGCGTCGTAGCCGTAGCCCGCATCGGCGATCAGGCGCACCACCTGTTGGGTCGCCCAGGCGGCGTCGCGTCCGGGCACCTCGACATCCGTCAGGCTGATCGCGGCCTGTCCGACCGGCCCGCCGGCGAGGGCGCGCGCGGCTGCGGTCGCGGCGTCGCGCCATGCGCGTTCGCCGAACTCGGCTTCCTTGCCCAGGCTCACGACGACGAGGCGTTCGCAGCGCAGGCCGTCGGGGTCGTGCAGCTTGAGCACGGCACCCGCTTTCGACTCCAGCTCACCGCGTGCGATCAGGCGGCCGACGAGCCCGTCGCAGGCACTATCTACGGCGGATGCGGCGGGCCCGAGCTTGCCGTCGGAATGTGCGGCGATGACAAGGGTGCCGGTCTTGTGCTTTTCCGGGCTGCCGGTCTTTATGGTAAATTGCATGGACGCTTCCTTGTTGTTTGTCTGGCTTCGACCGGTTCCGATTATGGCTTGTTCGCGCCGAGCCCGTCAAAACTCCCATTCGCTTCGATCGCCCGGTTTCGTCTAGAACATGATTTTCAGCCGCGCCCTGAGGCGCGAATTCGCACAAACCGCCGCGGGTGTCTTCGTGGCCTTGTTTGCGATCCTCATCACGACCGTGCTCATCCGCCTACTGGGCCAGGCGGCGGGTGGCCGCATTCCGCCCGACGCGGTGCTGTCGATGATAGGCCTCGGCGCGATCGGGCAACTGCCGCTGGTGTTGTCGCTGTCGGTGTTCATCGCCGTCCTCATGACCTTGTCGCGCGCCTATCGCGATTCGGAGATGGTCGTGTGGGCGGCCTCGGGGGTGTCGTTGACCGGTTTTTTCGGCCCGGTGCTGCGCTTTGCGATGCCTTTCGTGCTGATGAGCGCCGCCGGCGCCCTCTATATCACGCCCTGGTCGTACCTGAAGAGCGCGGAGTTCCAGGCCAGCCTCGAGTCGCGTGACGACACCACCCGGGTGGCACCCGGGGTGTTCCGGGAGTCGTCGTCGGCGCGGCGCGTGTTCTTCGTCGAGATCGGCGCGGGCGAGGACGCGAAGCTGCGCAACGTGTTCGTGAGTTCGGAGGTCGATGGTGTTCTCGATGTGGTCGCGGCGGCGACCGGGTCGGTGTTCACCGACCAGACCGGCGCGCGCTTCGTGGTGCTCGAAGACGGCCGCCGTTACGAGGGCCGGCTCGGTACGCCCGAGTTCAGGGTGCTCGAGTTCGAGCGCTACACGGTGCGGGTCGAGGAGCCCAAGGCGGTCAGCCCGTTTGCCAAGCTGCGCACCGTGCCGACGACCGAGTTGCTCAAGGAGCTCAGCCCGCGCAACCTGGGCGAACTGTCGAGCCGGATCGGCACGCCACTGGCCTGTCTGCTGCTGGCGCTGCTGGCAATCCCGCTCGCGTACATCAACCCCCGCGCCGGGCGCGGCAACAACCTCATCATCGCGATACTGGCCTATCTGGTGTATAGCAACGTGATCAGTGTCTTTCAGGCGTGGGTCGGGCAGGAGCGGATGGGATTCGCGCTCGCGTTGCTTCTTCCGCATGTGGTGGTCATCGCGGTCATCGGCCTCATGACTTATCGGCGCATCGCGCTGGTTCCCTTCTGGCAAAAGCGATGAGTGCCGTACTGACCCGCTATCTCGCACGCGAGATCCTGGTTGCGACCGCGCTGGTCACCTTGGCGTTCGTCGGGCTGTTCGGGTTCTTCGATTTCGTGAACGAGCTGGATGCGATCGGCAACAACGGCTACGAAATGCATCACGGGCTCGTCTACGTCCTGTTGCTGATGCCCGGGCGCATCTACGAACTGATCCCGATCACGACCTTGATCGGCAGCCTGTATGCGCTCACGACGCTCGCGCGGCACTCCGAGATCACAGTGATGCGTGCATCCGGGATGTCGACCGCGAGAATGCTGAGAGCCTTGGCGGGCATCGGAATGATCTTCGTGGTGCTGACGTTCGTGTTTGGCGAGTACGTGGCGCCACCGGCCGAGCGTGCGGCCAAGCAGTGGCGATTGACCGCGACCGGTGCCGCGGTGTCGCAGCAGTTGAGCTCGGGGCTGTGGGTCCGGGACGGACTGCGTTTCATCAACGTGCGCAAGGTGCTGCCGGATCGCACCATGGAAGGGGTGAGGATCTTCGATTTCGATGATGCGCGCATGTTGTCGTCGGTGAGCGAGGCGGCTCGCGGCGAATACCATGCGGGTGCGGGCGAATGGCTGCTGACCGGTGTGGTCAGCACCGTTTTCGAAGCGGATTCGACCGCGGTGACGCATGTGCCCGAGATCCGCTGGCGCTCCGATCTGACCCCGGAGGTGCTCAGCGTGCTCATGGTCGCACCGGAGCGCATGTCGGTGACGACGCTGTATGCCTACATCAATCACTTGCGCGACAACCGCCAGAACTCGGACCGCTTCGAGATCGCGCTGTGGAAGAAGCTCATCTATCCGTTCGCGTCGCTCGTGATGATCGCACTGGCGTTGCCCTTCGCGTTCACCCACGACCGGATGGGCGGCGTGAGCGTGAAGGTCTTTCTGGGGGTGATGCTGGGGGTCGGGTTCTATCTGCTCAACGGCCTGTTCTCGAATCTCGGGGCCATCAACGCCTGGAATCCGGCGCTCGCCGCGGTGACGCCCAGCCTGCTGTTCCTGGTGGCTGCCGGCGTCATGCTGTTCATGGTCGAGCGGCGCTGAGGGCCAGGCCGGCAAGACGGAGCAGGCATGAAAAACGGGCCCGAAGGCCCGTTCGAAACAAGCATGTGTGCGGGGTCGATCAGGCCTGCGCCTTCTTTTCCGCAACCGCCTTGTAGTTGAGCTTTTCCTTGATACGTGCCGACTTGCCCGAACGATCACGCAAGTAATAGAGCTTGGCGCGGCGCACGTCGCCACGGCGCTTGACTTCGATGCTGCTTACCAGCGGCGAGTAGGTCTGGAAGGTACGCTCGACACCTTCGCCCGACGAGATCTTGCGCACGATGAACGAGGAGTTCAGGCCGCGGTTGCGCTTGGCGATCACGACGCCCTCATAGGCCTGAAGGCGCTCGCGCGTACCTTCCTTGACCTTCACCTGCACGACCACGGTGTCGCCCGGTCCGAACGCGGGAATGGTCTTGCCTGCGGAGAGGCGCTCGACCTCTTCCTGTTCGAGTTGCTGAATCAGATTCATGCTGAAGCTCCTGTTTTCAATGGCGCTTGGCCTTGTGGCAGAGCAGGCCGGGGCCTGGTGCGCACGGTTTGTATTGGCGTTTCAGGCACCTGGGGTGCCTCCGACGCCGGTGTTTTCCTGCTTGAACTCGTCAAGCAGGGTCGATTCAAGTTTGCTCAGCGGTCGCCCGCCAAGCAGGTCGGGCCGCAACTGCCAGCTTCGCCCCAGCGACTGCTTGAGCCGCCAGCGCTTGATCGCCGCATGGTTGCCCGACAACAGCACATCGGGTACCTTCGTGCCCCGATAGTCTTCCGGCCGCGTGTAATGCGGGCAGTCGAGCAAGCCTTCGGCGAATGAGTCCTCGCGCGCCGACTCCGCATCGTTCAGCGCCCCCGGCAATTGCCGGATGATCGCATCGAGCAGCACCATCGCCGCCAGTTCTCCGCCCGACAGCACGAAATCGCCGAGCGATATTTCTTCGTCCACACGCCGATCGAGCAAGCGCTGGTCGATGCCCTCATAACGTCCGCACAGCAGCGTCAGTGCGGGCGTGTCCACCAGCGCCATCACGCGCGCATGATCGAGGCGCCGCCCCTGGGGCGACAGGTAGATGACCCTGCCGCGGGGGCCGCCGCGCGCGCGCTGTGCCGCTTGTGCCGCGTCGATGGCCTGCTCGAGCGGTTCGGCCATCATCACCATGCCCGGTCCGCCGCCATAAGGCCGGTCGTCCACCGTGCGGTGCGGATCGTCCACGTAATCCCGCGGATTGAAGAAACCGAGGGCATACAGGCCGCGCTCCTGCGCTCGCCGGGTTATGCCGCTCGCCGTCAGCGCGCCGAACATCTCCGGAAACAGCGTGATCACGTCGAAATGCCGCCCGGCGCCCGCGCCGTTCACGCCCGAATCACCAATCCTTCTGCCAGTCGACCCGGATCAGGCCGGCCGCCATATCCACTTCGAGCACATAGGCCTTGACGAAAGGGATCAGGCGTTCGGTTTCGCCGTCGGCCACTTGCAGTATGTCGTGTGCGCCGGTGCTCATCAGGCCGGTCACCGTGCCGAGCGGCTCGCCCGCCGCATCGACGACCCCAAGCCCGGTGAGATCGGCCCAGTAAAACTCGTCTTCAGTCGTCTCAGGCAGCGCCGAGCGGGGGGCACCCACGAACATGCCCTTGATGGCCTCGGAGGCGTTGCGATCATCGATGCCCTCGAGCGCCGCTACCAGGATGGTCCCGTGCGCTTTGCATTCGCGCAGCGCGTAGGCCTTCCATGTGGCCTCCGGTGCATCGTCCGCGTCGGCGAGCCACCATTCGGGCATGTCGCCCCAATCGAGCGCATCGTCGGCGAAGGGTTGCACCTTCACCCAGCCCTTGATGCCGAAAGGGGCGACGATGCGCCCCATTACGACCATCGTTCGATCCGTCGCTATCAGGCGGCCTTGGCGGCCTGCTTGACCAGTCGTGCCACGGTCGGCGACAGCTGCGCGCCGTTGGAGGTCCAGTAGGCGAGACGCTCGCTGTCGATAGACAGCAGCTTCTCGGCGCCCGAGGCGACCGGGTTGAAGTAGCCTACGCGTTCGATGAAGCGGCCGTCGCGGCGGTCGCGCTTGTCAGCGGCGACGATGTTGTAGAAGGGGCGCTTCTTGGCGCCACCACGGGCAAGGCGAATGACGACCATGTGGGTGTCCTGAGTGGTTGGTACGAAAAGTTCGCCAGTATAGGCGATGACGGGGCCCGAAGCAAGGCAAGCGACTTTCGGTGCCGGGACAGATCGGCCTTCGTGTCCGGACAAAAAGCGGGATCGCGCTTTCCGGGGATGCCGCGTCGGGCGCGCTGCTGCGCGCATTGAAGTCCGAACTTGAATAGAATGATGACTGTTCGGCTCAACACGACGATTCAGCAGATGACTGTACCCGACGGAGTTCCCAAGCAGTTCGAGAAGATGCTCGACTGGCTCGCCGCCGAGCCGGAAGACGATTGTCTCGCGGAGCTGGCAGGCTTGCGCGGGCATCTGGACGAGTTGCGCATGTGCGCATTGCCGGTCAACGAAATCTTTCCGTGCCTCGAACAGCTGGAACTGCGTGCGCTCGACATCGCCGGGCGTTTCAGGGCGCAGTTGCTCGGAGCGTCGCTGCCCCTTCCGAAGGCGTTGCACGACGCAACCGGCGGTTTGGTGAGCGGTCTGCAGGATCTCGTGGGCGTGTTGCAGCGCGTGCTCACGTCCATCGACGAGGGGCCGAACGATACCAAGCGCGCGCTCGAAGAGATATTGATCGGTGGGCGTGCGCTGCGTCTGCTCGGCGAGGGTTTTGTGCTCGGCGGCATGCGTGGCACCGATCCGGCGCCAGGGCTGTGGCGGCAGGCGTTCGCGGTGCTCGAACACCTGTTGCCCTACTTGGAGCAGCCGATCGCCGGATTGCAGCAGGCCGCGGCGCCCGCCACTCTGCAGTTCAAGCGCATGGCTGCGATTTCGGCCTTGCAGCCGGAGAGTCTGACCGCGCGTGAGCTGGCCTGGATTCACGAGTATCTGGAGATGGTCGCGGCTTCGGCCGAAGTGGCGAACGCACCGCTGCTGCCGGAAGGGGCGTGCTTCTGGGCGGATCCGGGCGAGGATGAGGCTCCCGTGCCGTACTCGAGACGGGTTGCGCCGGCCCGGCGCGGGCTGGTCTTCTTTTCCGCATTTGGAATGGCCAAGCGCGTGAGCGAACAGGTCGATTGGCTGGAGCGGCGCATCGCCGAGGCCGAAGTGGTCGGCCTCGAGCGCGATGGCGAACTGCTCGATCCGGATGCATCCGGCCTGCCGTTCGGCCTGACCCCGGTCGAGGTGTTGTCCTTGCTGAACCGCCTGCGCGAGCGCTGGATCGCGCCGCCGAGCCGCGAGCATTCGCGCCGGCCGCGGCTCTACTCGGCGCAGGTGTGCGTCGGGCTGCGCTCGATCTGGGCGGTGCACAAGGGTTTGCAGCCGAAGGGTGGAATCGTCGAATGGACCGTCTGCAACGAAAGTCCGGGGGGATACGGGATCGTCAGCGTGTCCGAGATGCACGCCGAACTCGTTGCCGGCATGGTGCTCGGATTGCGCCGGGATGCCAGCGAAGCTTGGTCGATCTGCCTGGTTCGATGGATTCGCAGCAACGAAGCGGAGCAGATCGAGCTCGGTCTGCAGGTGGTGGGATCGACCTGCACACCCGTTTCCATCGGTTTCAGAGGCGGCGAACTGCGCTCGACGACGTCGGCGCTGCTGCTGCCGCCCTTGCCCGGTGTGCGCAACAACGTGGCGATCCTGGCGCCGGCCGGAACGTATACCTCGCGCCGCTTCGTGCTCGTGCGCGAGGGGCAGCATGTCTATATCGCCCAGGGCAGGGTGCTCGGCCTCGATCTGCAGACTGCCAGCGTGGAGCTCTTCCAGTACGAGATCGACCCGTTTCCGATCTGATCTGATCTGATTCAGGCGTCCGCCAGTTTCTCGAACGGCGAATGGGCCAGTTCCGAGAGCGTCAGGTCGGCCGATTGAAGGCTTTCCGAAAGGCGCTCCGCGGCCGAGCGGACGCAGGGGCCGCCAGCCGCGGTATCGATCCAGCGGCCGGGGTCGAGGGCGAAGAGCCGGACCACTTCCGAAACCGACAGGAGATCGGGGCTCTTGCACAAGACCCAGCAATGCTCGTCGGTACGGGCGACCCAGCCGCGTTCGCGCATCTCGCCGAGCACGGTTTCCGCGAAATCCTGGCTGAGGCCGGTCCCGCTGCGCAATGCGTCGAATGGCACCGGAGCGCCGCCATGCTGCGCCCTGGCCAGCACCGCCAGCATGCTGAGCGCGGCCCAGGCTTTGTCACCGGGAAAGCTCTCGACGATCCGCTTGCGCTCGAAGAAGCCGGGCAGGGTGGCGGTCAACAATGCGCCCGCCAGCACCACCACCCATGAGAAGTACAACCACACCAGGAATATCGGCATCGCGGCAAAAGTGCCGTAGATCAGCGTGTAGGTGGGAAAGCCGGCAATGAAGCTGCCGAACATGCGTTGCATCACCAGGAAGGCGACGGCGGCGGCGAAACCGCCAATCGCCGCATGCACGAGCCTGACCGGATGGTTGGGCACCGCAAAGTACAGGAAGCTGAACAGCGTGCCGATGAGGCCCAGTGGCACGAAGGTCGTGGAGAAGGCGCTGATCTGGGTGTCGTTGCCGATGAATTCGATCGACGTGGCAACCAGCCTGCCGGTGGCGAAAACGCTGCCGGCCAAGGCGAACGGGCCGACCGTGAGCACGACCCAGTACACGGTCAGGCGGGTGAGAAGCGGTCTGGGGGTGCGAACGCCCCAGATGTCGTTGAAAACGCTGTCTATCGTATGCAGCAGCAACAGCACGGTGACGACCAGCATCGCGGTGCCGATCAGGGTCAGTTGCGCGGCCTTTTCCGAAAACTCGAGCGCGTAGGTCGCTACGATCTGGCCGGCACGATCGGGCAGGATGTTGTTCTGCAGGAAGCCGCTCAGCGCCTCGCCGAGCTCGGCGAACGACGGGAAGTTGCTGAACAGCGACAGCGACACGGTCACGAGCGGCACCAGCGCCAGCAGCGTGGTATAGGTCAGGCTGCCAGCCACCTGCGGGCAGCGGGTGGCGGTGAAGCGGTCGATCAGCAGGCGCACGAAATCGATCGATGCAGGAAGCATTTTAAGTGCGCCGCGGACCGCGGCGCTTGGCAGGTATAATCCCGGCATTCTACTGAAGTTCATCGACATGATTGAGATACTCGTTCTTTATTACAGCCACCGTGGCTCGGTTCGGGCGCTGGCCGAACATGTGGTGCGCGGCATCGAGCGTGTGCCGGGTGTGCACGCCCGGCTTCGGACGGTGCCGCGGGTTTCGAGCGTGTGCGAGGCGATCGAGGACGACATTCCCGCGAGCGGGCCGCCCTATGTCGAGAAACGCGATCTCGAGGAGTGCGCCGCGCTCGTGCTCGGCAGCCCGACCCGTTTCGGCAACATGGCGGCGCCAATGAAGTATTTCATCGACGGTCTTGCCGGCGAGTGGATGAATGGCACCCTGATCGGCAAGCCAGCGGGCGTGTTCACATCGTCTGCCAGCTTGCACGGCGGCCAGGAGTCCACGCTGCTGTCGATGCTGCTGCCCTTGCTTCATCACGGGATGTTGATCGTCGGAATCCCGTATTCCGAATCCGACCTCAACGCCACCCGCACCGGCGGTACGCCCTATGGCGCGAGCCATGTGGCCGGGGTCGACGGCAACGCAGAACTCAGCGCCGAAGAGGCGCGGCTCGCCGAAGCGCTGGGCATGCGGGTCGCCAGTGTCGCGATCGATCTGGAGCGTTCGGCATGACCGAGGTGCGGCTGCGGGCCGTTTCGAGTGTGTTGCTGGTCGGGTTGATCGTGCTCGCGATCCTATGGGAGGGCTGGCTATCGCCGTTGCGCCCCGGGGGCTCGATGCTGATCCTCAAGGTCGTCCCGTTGATGGCGGCTTTCTTCGGGGTGATCAAGGGCCGACGCTACACCTATCAATGGCTTTCGATGCTGATTCTGCTGTACGTCACCGAAGGCGTGGTGAGGGCTTTCGATCCGGGCCTGGGGGGGGCGCTTGCGCTGATCGAGGCGGTGCTCGCGATCGCGTTGTTCTTGTGCACGCTGGTGTACTGCCGGATCACCGCGCCGTCCCGCCACAAAGCGAAGGACGCCGCGCGCTGATTCGGCCGGCCCGGCCGCTCGCCGTGTGCGGCCAGGCCTCCCTCATTCACACCTGCGGGTTGAGCCGCTGGACGTTGTCGTGCAGTTTGTTCAGCGCATTCAGGTAGGCCTTGGCCGACGCGACGATGATGTCGGTATCGGCGCCTTGGCCGTTCACCACTTTGCCTTCGCGCGCGAGCCGCACCGTGACCTCGCCTTGGGCGTCGGTACCCGTGGTGATCGCATTCACCGAGTAGAGCAACAGCTCGGTGCCACTTTTCGCCACCGATTCGATGGCCTTGAATGCCGCGTCGACCGGCCCGGAACCTTCGGCCGAGGCGTGGACCTCCTTGCCGTCGGCCGACAAGGTGATGCTGGCCTCCGGGGTTTCACCCGTTTCGGAATGAAAGCGCGATGCGACCAGGCGGTAATGCTCGTGTTCCGGGGTGACGAAGTCGTCGCTCATCATCGCGTGCAGGTCTTCATCGAAGATCTCGTGTTTCTTGTCGGCGAGTTCCTTGAAGCGGGCGAATGCGTTGTTCAGTTGCTCTTCCGATTCGATGACGATGCCGATTTCCTGGAGCCGGCTCCGGAACGCGTTGCGGCCGGAATGCTTGCCCAGGACGAGCTTGTTGGCGCCCCAGCCGACGTCCTCGGCGCGCATGATCTCGTAGGTTTCGCGATGCTTGAGCACGCCATCCTGATGGATGCCCGACTCGTGCGAGAAGGCATTCGCCCCGACGATGGCCTTGTTGGGCTGAACCGGAAAGCCGGTGACGCCCGAAACGAGTTTCGAGGCTGGTACGATCTGGGTGGTGTCGATGCGGGTGTCGCACTGGAACACGTCGCGGCGGGTTCGCACCGCCATCACGATTTCCTCGAGCGAGGCGTTGCCTGCACGCTCACCCAGGCCGTTGATCGTGCATTCGACCTGACGCGCGCCCGCCAGGACCGCGGCCAGCGAGTTCGCCACGGCCAGGCCGAGGTCGTTGTGGCAATGGACTGACCAGACCACTTTGTCGGCGTCGGGCACGCGTTCGATCAGGGTTCGTATCGTGGTGGCGAACTGGTCCGGCACGTTGTAGCCGACCGTGTCGGGCACGTTGATGGTGCGGGCGCCTGCCTTGATGACCGCATCGAAGATCCGGCACAGGAAATCGATCTCCGAGCGCCCGGCGTCCTCGGCCGAGAATTCGATGTCGTCGGTGTACTCGCCCGCCCAGCGGATCGCCTTGACCGCCTGTTCGACCACTTGGTCCGGGCTCATGCGCAGCTTTTTCTCCATGTGGATCGGGCTGGTCGCGATGAAGGTGTGGATGCGGCCCATGGCCGCTGGCGCAATCGCCTCGCCGGCGCGGCGAATGTCGTTTTCGTTCGCGCGCGCCAGGGAACAGACCGTCGATTCGCTGATGGCTTCGGCGATCGAACGCACGGCTTCGAAATCGCCGTTCGATGCGGCCGCGAAGCCAGCCTCGATGACGTTCACCCGCATGCGCTCGAGCTGGCGTGCAATCCGCAGTTTCTCGTCGCGGGTCATCGACGCGCCCGGGCTTTGTTCGCCGTCACGCAGGGTGGTGTCGAAAATGATCAGTTGGTCATTCATTGCTGACTCCTGAGAGGGCTCTTCAAACAATTCTAGTTGGAAAAAACGGCGCCGGCCGGTCGGCCGGAGACCGATGCCGGGCAAGCTGCCCGGGCAGCCAGAGTGCAATCAATCGGTCTTTGCCGCCGGCTCGTCGCCCGGTGGGGCCGGCGGCGCGTCATCGTGATTGTCGTCGGGCGCTCTGCGTTCCCCCGACTTGCGTCGCCGTTGCAGCTTGCGCCACCCCCAGACGACATAGCCCGAGCCGGCGTAGGCGAGGAATAGTGCGAACAGCACCCCCGGCGGATAGCTCGAGATCACCGCGAAGGCAAGCACCAGCGCGATGATCATGATGAATGGAACGCTCTTGCGCAGGTTGATGTCCTTGCCGCTCCAGAACAACACGTTGCTGACCATCGAGAGGCCGGCGAAGATCGTCAGCGCCGCGGCAAACCAGCGCACGTCCGAGCCGGTCATGCCGTTGTCGTTCACGACCCAGACCATGCCTGCGATCAAGGCGGCGGCGGCCGGGCTGGGGAGTCCCTGGAAGAAGCGCTTGTCGACGATGTCGATGTTGGTGTTGAAGCGCGCCAACCGCAGCGCCGTGCCGGCGCAGTAGATGAAGGCGGCGACCCAGCCGACCTTGCCCAGATCCTGCAAGGCCCATTCGTACATCACGAGCGCCGGCGCGGCGCCGAACGAGACCATGTCCGAGAGTGAATCGTATTCGGCACCGAATTCGCTCTGCGTGTGGGTGAGGCGCGCCACCCGTCCGTCGAGCCCGTCGAGCACCATCGCGACGAAGATTGCGACGGCGGCATACTCGAAGCGGTCGTTCATCGCCTGTACGATCGAGTAGAAGCCGGCGAACAGCGCCGCGGTCGTGAACAGGTTGGGCAGGATGTAGATGCCGCGGCGGCGCTTCTCGAGGGAGATCAATGGCATGCGAGATCCAGTGGAGCGAGCTGACGGTTTCGTCGGAAACTCATTCTACCGCAAGCGCGGGCCGCGTCCGCGCCCCTGCCAACGACAAGGCCGGAGCCCGATGATGATCGGGTCCGGCCTTGTCGGGCGCAAGCGGGTCGATCAGTTCTTCGACTGGTCAACCAGCTTGTTCTTGCTGATCCACGGCATCATGTCGCGCAGCTGCGCACCGACCGTCTCGATCGGGTGCGCCGCGTTGAGGCGGCGGCGGGCGGTCATGCTCGGGTAGCCGGTACGGCCTTCGAGGATGAACATCTTGGCGTATTCGCCGGTCTGGATGCGCTTGAGGGCTTCGCGCATCGCGTAACGGGATTCTTCGTTGATGACTTCGGTGCCGGTCACGTACTCGCCGAATTCGGCATTGTTCGAGATCGAGTAGTTCATGTTGGCGATACCGCCTTCGTACATGAGATCCACGATCAGCTTGAGTTCGTGCAGGCACTCGAAGTAGGCCATTTCCGGCGCATAGCCGGCTTCGGTCAGGGTCTCGAAGCCCATCTTCACCAGTTCGACCGCGCCGCCGCACAACACGGCCTGTTCGCCGAACAAGTCGGTTTCGGTCTCTTCACGGAAGTTGGTCTCGATCACACCGCCCTTGGTGCCGCCGTTGGCGGCCGCGTACGACAGTGCCAGGTCGCGCGCCTTGCCTGACTTGTCCTGGTGAACGGCGATCAGCGATGGTACGCCGCCGCCTTTCAGGTACTCGGAGCGCACGGTGTGGCCAGGACCCTTGGGCGCGACCATGATCACGTCGAGGTCGGCGCGCGGAACGACCTGGTTGTAGTGAATGTTGAAACCATGGGCGAAGGCCAGGGTCGCGCCTTCCTTGATGTTCGGCTCGATGTCTTCGCGATAGACCTGCGGGATGTTCTCGTCGGGCAGCAGGATCATGACCAGGTCGGCCGACTTGACCGCCTTGGCGACTTCCTCGACCTTCAGATCTGCATTCTTGGCCTTGTCCCACGATGCGCCGCCCTTGCGCAGGCCGACCGTGACCTTGACGCCGGAATCGGACAGGTTCTGGGCATGGGCATGGCCTTGCGAGCCGTAACCGACGATGGTGACTTTCTTGCCCTTGATCAGGGAGAGGTCGGCATCCTTGTCGTAATAGACTTTCATTGATTTCCTCGTTGCAGGTTTGATTGGTGGGATGTTTGGCGTGCGCAGGTGAAGGCCCCGGTGTAAGCGGTGCCGTCGCTGCCGCCGGTGCTCAAAGCTTGAGTACGCGGTCACCGCGGCCGATGCCGCTGATGCCGGAGCGCACGGTTTCGAGAATCAGCTCGGGTTCGATCGCCCCCACGAACGCATCGAGCTTGCGCTGGTTGCCGGTGAGCTCGATGACGTAGGAGCTTTCGGTGACGTCGATGATATGGGCACGAAAGATCTCGGCCATGCGCTTCATCTCTTCGCGGTCCTTGCCGCTCGCGCGAACCTTGACCAGCATCAGTTCGCGTTCGATGTGGGCCGATTCGGAGATATCGACCACCTTGATCACTTCGACCAGCTTGTTCAACTGCTTGGTGATCTGCTCGATGATCTCGTCCGAGCCGCTGGTCACGATGGTCATGCGCGACATCGAGCTGTCCTCGGTCGGCGCCACGGTGAGCGATTCGATGTTGTAGCCGCGTGCGGAAAAAAGGCCCGACACGCGCGACAGCGCGCCGGCTTCGTTTTCGATCAGCAGGGAAATTACGTGTCTCATAATGAACTCGCAGGGAGGTCGTTGTGTGCGTCGTGCCGTGCAGGAGCGGATTCTCGGGGCCGGCAAGCGTTCCGGAGCCGGACGCGGCACGGTCGTGCGCCGCGTCCCGCGCAGAACAAGTCTAGAGGTCTTCGGACGACAGGATCATTTCCGTCAGCCCTTTGCCGCCTTGAACCATGGGGTAGACGTTCTCGGTCTGGTCGACCTGGAAATCCAGGAAGACGAGGTCGTTCTTGCGGGCGAACGCTTCGCGCAGCGCGCCCTCGACGTCGGACGGCTTGTCGATGCGCAGACCGACATGCCCGCAGGCTTCGGCAAGCTTGGCGAAGTCGGGCAGGGAGTCCATGTAGGATTCCGAGTAGCGCTCGCCGTGAAACAGCTCCTGCCATTGCCGCACCATGCCGAGGTAACGGTTGTTGAGGTTCACGATCTTGATCGGCAGGCGGAATTGCTTGCAGGTGGATAGTTCCTGGATGCACATCTGGATCGACGCTTCGCCGGTCACGCAGGCCACCGGCGCGCCGGGGTGGGCGAGCTGGGCGCCCATGGCGTAGGGCAGACCGACGCCCATGGTGCCCAGACCGCCCGAATTCAGCCAGCGGCGCGGTTTGTCGAAGCGGTAGTACTGCGCCGCCCACATCTGGTGCTGGCCGACGTCGGAGGTCACGAAGGCGTCGCCGTTGGTGACCTCCCAAAGCTTCTGGACGACGAACTGGGGTTTGATGATCTCGTCGGAGTTCTTGAACTTCATGCAGTCGCGGCGGCGCCATTCCTCGACCTGCTTCCACCACGCACCCAGCGCATCGGCATCCGGGCGGGTCGGGGCGGCTTCGAGCTGACGAATCATCTCGTCCAGCACTTCCTTGAGATCGCCGACGATCGGCACGTCGACCTTGACGCGCTTCGAGATCGAAGAGGGGTCGATGTCGACATGGATGATCTTGCGTGGCTCTTCGGCGAAGTGCGCGGGATTGCCGATGACCCGGTCGTCGAAGCGCGAGCCGACCGCGAGCAGCACGTCGGAGAAGTGCATCGACATGTTCGCTTCGTAGGTGCCGTGCATGCCCGGCATGCCGAGATACTGGCGATCGGAGGCGGGGTAGCCACCCAGACCCATCAGGGTGGTCGTGATCGGATAACCCAGCAGGCGGGTGAGCTTGGTGAGCTGCTCGGCCGCGTCGGACAGCACGATGCCGCCGCCGGCATAGATCATCGGGCGCTTGGCTTCGAGCAGGAGCTGCACCGCCTTGCGGATCTGCCCCTGGTGGCCCTTGATCACGGGGTTGTACGAGCGCATCGACACGTTTTCCGGATACTGGAACGCGCATTTCTGCATCGTCACATCCTTGGGGATGTCGACCAGCACCGGACCGGGCCGACCGGTCTTCGCGAGGTGGAAGGCTTTCTTGATCGTCGCCGCGATGTCATGCACATCCTTGACCAGGAAATTGTGCTTGACGCATGGACGGGTGATGCCGACCGTGTCGACCTCCTGGAAGGCATCCTGGCCGATCGCCGCGGTCGGGACCTGGCCGGAGATGATCACCAGCGGGATCGAATCACAGTAGGCGGTGGCGATGCCGGTTACCGCGTTGGTCGCGCCCGGACCGGATGTGACCAGCGCGACCCCGACGGTTTCGGTCGAGCGTGCAAAACCATCGGCGGCATGGACGGCGGCTTGTTCATGCCGCACCAGAACATGGCGAACCTGCTTCTGGTTGAATAGCGCGTCATAGATGTACAGTACTGCACCGCCGGGGTAACCGAATACGTATTCGACCTTTTCTTCCTGAAGGCACCTGATTACAATTTCTGCACCGGTCAGCACCATTGCGTACTCGCTTACTCAAAAGACCAAACCACGAACGTTACCGCCCAGGCGTTGTTTGGTCAAGATCGTTCAAGTCGGGGCGTCACCCGGCATTCCGCTCGAAAGGCGCAAAACATTGCGCCGACAATGGCTACACTACGGCGATTTGCCCGCTCAGCAGAAAAAGGTCCGGCCGGCGACGGGCGCCCAGGGTTCTGCCGACGGCGCAGTTTGGTTCCCGCACAATGAAGAATTCCCGCAAGAGTCATACCGCCGAAGTGCCCGCGAAGCCGGGCAGATTGCTGGTCGAGCTGGCCGGATTCCGGCGCAGGGTCGCGAGCCTCGTGTACGAATCGCTGCTGCTGGCCGGTGTGCTCGCGCTCACCTTCCTGGTGCCGAACCTGATCCTGGGGGTGATCTGGAGCGTGACGCCGCCGGGCTGGCTGATGTGGATACATGTGTTCGCGGTGCTGGGCGCCTATTTCATCTGGTACTGGACGCGCAATGGCCAGACCTTGGCGATGCAGACATGGCGCCTGAAGATCGTCACGGCGTCCGAGGGCACGCCACCGCGGGCCCCGACCGCATGGCTGCGCTATCTGCTCGCGTGGCCGTCGGTGCTGTCGTTCGGGTTGGGCCTGGCCTGGGCGCTGGTCGATCGCGATCGTCAGTTTCTGCACGACCGGCTGGCCGGGACGCGGGTCGTGCTGCTCCCCGACCCGGCCGGGGGTAATCGATGACACGCTTCGACAGGCTGCTCGCGTGCGCCGACTTTTCCCTGTCTTCCGAGTTTGCGCTGGCGAGAGCGGCCTTGCTGGCGCAGGCAAAGGCGGCCAGGCTGACCGTGGTCCATGTGCTGAAACGGGGTGCGCTCGATAGCTTGCACGCGTTGTTCGCACCCGACGGCGGCCCATCGTTGCAGCAAGGGCTCGTGGATCAAGTGCGGGGCGAACTGGATGCGCTTTGTCGTCGCCTGGCCTCGGCCTACGACATCGAGGTGGCGGACCGCGTGGTGGTCGGCGCGGTGATCCGTGAAATCGTCGCCACGTCCTCTGCGTGCGACGCGGGCTTGGTCGTGCTGGGTGACCGCGGGGCCGGGTTCATCTCCGAGTTGGTGCTGGGCTCGACCACCGAACGGGTGTTGTCGAGCAGTCAGCGGCCCATTCTGGTCGTCAAGCGGCAACCGCGCGGGCCCTATCGTCGGGTGTTGATCGCCGTCGATTTTTCGGCGCAATCGCGCTTTACGGTGGAACTTGCCCGCGAACTCGCGCCCGCAGCCGAGATCGTTCTGCTGCATGTGTTCGACGTGCCGTTCGAAACCAGGCTTCGCCATGCCGGTATCGACGAAGAGAAGGTGCGGCACCTGCGCATCGCGGCCAAGCAGGCCGCGCTGGAACGGATGGACGATCTGATCGCGCGCGCCGGACTGGGTGGGGTGGAGCTGCGGCGGGTGCTGCATCATGACCTGCCGGGCACGGGGATCGTCGACCAGGCACGTGAGCTCGAGTGCGACCTCGTGGCGGTGGGACGGCAAGACAAGGGGCTGGCGGAAGAGATTCTGGTCGGCAGCGTCGCCAGGCATGTGCTGGGGTTCGCCGATACCGACGTGCTGGTCGCGATCTGACGGCCGGATATCGAACAACAATTCTCGCGCTTCTGCGCGGTGGCAGGATTTATGACCACAATCGAATCATCCGCGGGCATTTCGCGCTTCGACTATGCGCCGCTTGCCTGGACGACGACGCACGTAGAACTGCATTTTCGTCTCGATCCGCGTGCGACCCGGGTCACCAGCGTGCTCACATGCGCGCGCAACCCCGGCGCGCCGGCAGGGCCGCTGCAGCTGTTCGGCGAGGCGCTCGAGCTCGTCGGCCTGAAGTGCGATGGTGCGCCGCTTGCGCCCGAGCGGATCGTGCGCACGGCGCACGGCATGGAGCTCGACGTCGACGGCGATGCCTGTGTGCTCGAGGTCGTGACGCTGGTCAATCCGACCGCCAATACGACGCTCTCGGGCTTGTACGTGTCGCGTGGCGGGTATTTCACCCAGTGCGAGGCGGAGGGGTTCAGGCGCATCACCTATTTCCCCGACCGGCCCGATGTCATGGCCCGCTATACCGTCACGCTCGAAGCCGAACGGGCACGTTGCCCGGTGCTGCTGTCGAACGGCAACCTGGTGGCCCAGGGCGATCTGGACGATGGCTGGCATTTCGCGCGCTGGGAGGATCCGTTTCCCAAACCGTCGTATCTGTTTGCGCTCGTCGCGGCCGACCTGTGTGCGCTCGAGAGGCGGGTGACGACGATGTCGGGCCGTACGGTGCTGCTGCAGGTCTGGGTGGAAGCGGCCAACCTCGACCGTACCGAGCACGCGATGAACGCGCTGATCGACGCGTTGCGCTGGGATGAGCAGGCCTATGGTCTTGAGCTCGATCTGGACCGGTTCATGATCGTTGCGGTGAGCGACTTCAACATGGGGGCGATGGAAAACAAGGGCCTCAACATCTTCAATGCGAAGTACGTGCTGGCCAAGCCCGATACCGCCACCGATCTCGACTACGAAGGCATCGAGAGCGTGGTCGCTCACGAGTACTTCCACAACTGGACCGGTAACCGCGTGACCTGCCGCGACTGGTTTCAGCTGACCCTCAAGGAAGGGCTGACGGTTTTTCGCGACCAGCAGTTTTCCGCCGATATGCTGGCGCGCGCGGCCGGCGCCGAGGCCGCCCGCTCGGCGCGCGCGGTCAAGCGCATCGATGACGTACGCGCGCTACGCAGCGCCCAGTTTCCGGAGGACAGCGGGCCGATGGCCCACCCGATCCGGCCCGACTGCTATCACGAGATCAACAACTTCTACACCGCTACCGTGTATGAGAAGGGTGCCGAGGTCATCGGCATGCTGCACACGCTCCTCGGGCGCGAGGGCTTTCGCAACGGCATGGATCTCTATTTCAGCTATCATGACGGGCAGGCAGTCACATGCGACGATTTCGTCAATTGCATGGCGGAGGCCAACGGGCGCGATCTCGATCCGTTCATGCGCTGGTACGCACAGGCCGGCACCCCGCGCGTGTGCGCCAGCGGGCATTTCGACGCGCCGACCGGCACGTACCGCCTGAACCTGTCGCAATTCACGCCGCCGGGGCCCGGGCAGGCCGGCAAACAGCCGCTCGTGATCCCCGTCGCGGTGGGTTTGATGGGGCCCGATGGCGCGGATCTGCCGCTGCGGCTCGCCGGCGAGAGCGTGGCGATTGCCGGCACACGGGTGCTCGAGTTCGACGCGGAGCATGCGACCTACGCATTCGTCGGGCTCGAGGTAGAGCCGGTGCCGTCGCTGCTGCGGGGGTTTTCTGCGCCGGTGATACTCGAGCTCGAGGAGTCCGACGCGCGTCTCGCGTTCCGCATGGCGCATGATTCCGATGCGTTCAACCGTTGGGATGCGGCCCAGCGCTACGCCGAACGGGTGATTCACGCCGCCGCCGCCGCCGCAGCGCTCGCGGGCGGCGCCGCGCCAACGGTCCCGGACGCTTTCGTGGCGTCGCTGGCGGCGCTGATCAACGACGCGCGGCTTGATCCCGCTTTTCGTGCGTTGGCCGCCGCGTTGCCGTCGGAGCTGTTTCTGCTCGACCGCATGACGGCGCCCGATCCCGCGTCCCTGCGCGCCGCGCTGGTTGCCGTCATGCGTGGTCTGGGTGAGCGCCTGGCGAGCGACTGGCTGACGCTGCACGCATCGATGCAGGTTGCGGGGCCTTATCGCTATCATCCGGCCGATGCCGGCCGGCGCGCCCTGGGCAACCTGGCCTTGCGTTATCTGGCGGCCGGCAACGTCACCGAAGGGCTGATGCGTGCGCGCCGGCAGTTTGCCGACGCTGCCAACATGACCGATCGCATGGGGGCATTGACCGCGCTGGTGCAGAGCAACGATCGCGATGGTGCCGCCGAGGCCCTGAGCGTGTTCCATGCGCGCTTTCAGGACGATGCACTGGTCATGGACAAGTGGTTTGCGCTGCAGGCGGGCGCCTGGCGCTGGGGCGATACGGCGCGGCCGGTGCTCGAGTGCGTGCGCGCGTTGATGGACGATCCCGCTTTCAAGACATCCAATCCGAACAAGGCTTATGCGCTGCTGGGTACCTTCTTCAGGGCGAACCCGGCCGAGTTTCACCGTGCCGATGGTCGGGCGTATTCGTTCTGGGCGGATCAGGTGATCGCGATCGACGCGCACAACCCGCAGGTGTCGGCGCGTCTGGTGCGCGCCCTGGACAACTGGCGGCGCCTGCCCGGCGAGCTGAGGCTATTGATCCGGCCGCAGTTCGAGCGCATCGCCGCGCATGAACGGGTATCGGCCGATGTATCCGAGATCGTCGGCAAAGCCCTGATGGACTGAACCGCGCCGCCGGGCGGGGGCGCTAACCGTACCCCGCCAGACGACGAGAGCGCCTGCCCTCAGTTGGTGAGGTCGCCGGCGATATAGCTCGAAAGCTGCTGGATGGTGGCTTCCTGCTGCTCCATCACCACCTTGACGACGTCGCCGATGGTGATCATGCCCACCACCTTGCCGTCCTCGACCACCGGGAGGTGGCGGAAGCGCTTCTTGGTCATGGTGCTCATGACCGCGCTCAGTTGTTCGGCGGGCGTGATCGTCTGCACGTTGGTGGTCATCATGTCACCGACCAGCGCCGTTCTCGAGGCGATGCCCTTGAGCACGAGTTTTCTGGCGTAGTCGCGCTCGGTGAAAATGCCGCGCAATGCATCGTTTTCCATGACGAGCACCGCACCGATGTCATGTTCCGCCATCAGGGCCAGCGCGTCGAACACGCTGCTCGTCGGCGCCACCGAAAACGTGGCGTGCCCTTTCTGGTCGAGCACCTGCTTCACGGAAACCGAAATCATGGTCATGCTTGCCTCCCTACCCAAGCGGGTTCTTTGTGGTTGCGCTTGCGCGTTGTGTGAATCGTCATTGCGCGCGTGTCTTGTTGGGGTCCTTCCCAGGCCGCAATCTTATCAGGGCCGCGTGCTGCTGCGAAAAACCTGGTTTGCGACGGGTGCCTATATCTCGAGATTGTCGATCAAACGCGTCCGCCCCAGCCGTGCCGCCGCGAGCACCACCAGCGGGTCGTCCTCCTGTACCGGTGGTTGAAGGTCGGCCCGCCGGCGCACCGCGAAATAATCCGGCTTCCAGCCCGCGGCTTCGAGGGCGGCCATCGCGTCGGTTTCGAGCTTGAGAAAATCGTGATCGCCACAGCGCACCGCGTCGCGAATGATCAGCAGGTTGCGATGCAGGCGCGGCGCCTCCGCGCGTTCGTCCGCCGACAGGTAGCCGTTGCGCGAGGACAGTGCCAGGCCATCGGGCGCCCGCACGGTTTCGCCCGGCAGCACTTCGATCGGCAGCGCGAGCTCGCGGACCATGTTCTTCAGCACGATCAGCTGCTGGTAGTCCTTCTTGCCGAACAGCGCGGAATTGGGCTGAACGATATTGAGCAGCTTCAGCACGATCGTTGCGACGCCGCGGAAGTGTCCGGGCCGGAACTCGCCTTCGAGAATCGAGACCTGGGCGGGTGCGGGGTCGACATGAAAATGCTGTGGCTCGGGGTACATCTCATTCTCGTCGGGCGCGAACAGGTGCGTGACGCCGGCGGCCTCGAGTTTCTCGCAATCGGCTTCGAGCGTGCGCGGATACTTGGCGAAATCCTCGCTCGGGCCGAACTGCAGGCGATTGACGAAGATGCTGGCGATCACCGAGTCCGCGTTCTGGCCCGCGTCGCGCATCAGCGTGATATGCCCTTCATGGAGATTGCCCATCGTCGGCACGAAGGCCACCTTTCCGGCGCGGGCACGCGCAGCGCGAATGCTCTCGATCGAGGTATGGATCTGCATGGTTTTCCAGTGTGGGGAGGGAAGGCGCGTTCAGTAGCTTTGCGCTTCGGTCGGAAAGCTGCCGTCCTTGACGGCGCCGACATAACGGCTGACGGCATCCTGGATGCTGCCCGCGCCGTCGAGGAAGTTCTTGACGAAGCGCGCCTTCTTGCCCGGGTACACCCCGAGCATGTCGTGCAGCACCAGCACCTGGCCGTCGCAAGCGATGCCGGCGCCGATGCCGATCGTCGCCATCGACGCCAGGCTCGCGGTGATTTCCTGGGCGAGCGTGGCCGGCACCATCTCGAGCACCATCATGGCTGCGCCCGCGCGTTCGAGCGCCAGCGCATCGGCGCGCAGCTGGATCGCACCGGTGTCGCTGCGCCCCTGGACCCGGTATCCGCCCAGTTGGAACACCGACTGCGGGGTGAGGCCGATATGGGCACACACCGGAATGCCGCGCTCGACCAGGAACGCCACGGTTGCGGCCATATGGGCACCGCCCTCGACCTTGACCATGTGGGCGCCCGCGGCCATCAGGCGCGCGGCATTGCGCAGCGCACGCTCGGGGGATTCCTGGTAGCTCCCGAACGGCATGTCGGTGACGATGAATGCGCGGCGCGTGCCGCGCGCCACACAGGCGGTGTGGTACGCCATGTCGTCGACCGTGACCGGCAGCGTGGTCTTGTGGCCCTGCAGCACGTTGCCGAGCGAATCCCCGACCAGCATGACGTCGACGCCCGCGTCATCGAGCAGGCTTGCAAAGCTTGCGTCGTAACATGTGAGCATCGCAATCTTGCGGCCTTCGGCGCGCATTTTGCCAAGCTCGTTGAGGTTTATCGGTTTGTCGTCCTGAAGATAGCTCATCGCATGCTCCAACTGAGGGCGAGAGTGTTCCCCAAAATGCGGGCATACACAAGCCGGTTTTCGCAATTCGTGGTGGTCGCGCCGGGCCTATCGGGCCGCGTAGCCGAAAAATTCGCGATAACTCCGCATGTTGCGCAAGCGATCGAGGAGCAACTCGAAGTCGTCGTCGAGATCGACCGGGTTGAGCACTTCGGCATCGACGATGAACAGCGGGGCCGCGTCGAATTCGTAGAAGAAGCGCGCATAGCGTTCGGCCACGCGCTGCAGATAGGCTTCGGTGATCCGGCGTTCGGCGTCGAAGCCGCGTTGCTGCACGCGGCTGATCAGGGTTTCCGGCTTCGCCTGCAGGTAGATCACCAGGTCGGGCGTGCGGACTTCGGCCGGTTTCATCGTGCCGAGGATGCGCTCATAGAGGGCGAGTTCGTCCTTGGCGAGGTTGAGCGAGGCGAACAGCGGGTCCTTGTCGATGATGAAATCCGAAACGATGCGGCTGCCCCGCTGCTCGAGGGCCCCGATCTGGTCGATGCGCTGGAACAGGAACGAGAGCTGGGTCGCGAGTGCCCAGCGCTCCGGGCTCTGGTAGAAACGCGCCAGGAACGGGTTCAGATCCGGATGCTCGGGAACCAGTTCGGCTTCGAGGCGTTGGGCGAGCCGTTTCGCCAGAGAGGTCTTGCCCGCACCGATCGGGCCTTCGACGACGATGAATTGAGCCTTGTCGAGCATGGGGCATCACCTGCTTCAGGTTCTGAAAACGAAGTAGACCGCGCCCAGCATGCACAGCGCGGCCCAGAGGTAATCCAGCTTGAGCGGCTGGTTCATGTAGAAGACGACGAAAGGCACGAACACCGTCAGGGTGATCACTTCCTGCAGGATCTTGAGCTGGGGCAGGGTCATCCGGGTCGCGCCGATGCGGTTGGCCGGTACCTGCAGCAGGTACTCGAACAGGGCGATGCCCCAGCTCACCAGCGCCGCGACGTACCAGGCACGGGACTGCATGTTCTTCAGATGGCCGTACCACGCGAACGTCATGAACACGTTCGATGCCGTCAGCAGCACGACGGTCTGGGTCCAAACCGGTATCGACTGGATCGTGGCGGACAGCGATTGCATGGCGGGCGACCTGGGTGGCGATGGTGCGATTGGTTGGCAGGTTCAGCCGTCGCCGAGCCGGGTCACGACCTGATCACCCGCCCCGGCCAGCAGCGCGGCGACCGGGCCACGGCCGGGCACGATCAGGTCGGGCGCGATTTCGGCGAGCGGCGCAAGGACGAAGGCGCGTTCGTGCATGCGCGGATGCGGCACGCTCAGCTCGGGCTCGTCGATGTATTGCTCGCCGTATAGCAGCAGGTCGAGATCAAGGGTGCGCGGCGCCAGCACCAAAGGCCTTGTACGCCCGCCCTCGATTTCGATGGCGAGCAGGGCTTCGAGCAGGGTCAGTGGCGCCAGCCGGGTTTCGATGGCGACGACTGCATTGAGATAGTCCGGCTGCCCGCCGACGCCGATCGGCACGGTTCGATACAGCGACGAGCGTGCGACCAGCCGGGTGCGCGGCAGCGCGTCGATCCGGGTACAGGCGAAACGGAACGCCGCCGCCGGGTCGCCGAGATTGGCACCGAACGCCACGTAGGCGCACTGGTGGGCCGGGGTCTGGTTCATTGCGCGGAGATCTCGGCCGCCGGCCGTGCGGGCTTGCGCCGGCGCTTGCGCCGCTTGGGGCTGGCTTCGTCCGGAAACGGCTGGGCGAGCAGGGCATCGCGTTCGTCATGCCCGGCATGGGCGAAACGCAACCACCAATCGACCAGATCCATCGAAATCTCGCCCGACTGGGCACGCAGGCGCAGGAAGTCCCAGCCGGCGCGGTAGCGAGGCTGCTCGATCAGGCGATAGGGCGATTTGCCGGCGCGTCTTTCGAAGCGCGGCTGCAGTGCCCAGATCTCCTTGATGTCCGCGGCGATCCGGCGTGTGATCGCAAGCTTCCGGGCCTGCGAATCGAGGACGTTGTCCATGGCCTCGAACAGGGCCGGCTGCGGGCTTTCGCCGGCGAGCTTGCGGCTTTCCCAGTTGGCGAGGACTTCGTGCCAGAGCAGGGTGGCGAACAGAAAGCCCGGAGAAACCGACTTCTCGGCGCGGATGCGCTCGTCGGTGTTCTCGAGCGACAGCCACACGAAGCGTTCGCCCGCCGGCTGTTCGAGAATGACGTCCAGGAGCGGCAGCAGCCCGTGGTGCAGGCCTTCGGCCCGCAGCTGCTCCAGGCATTTCACCGCGTGACCCGAGAACAACAGCTTGAGCATCTCGTCGAACAGGCGCGCCGCCGGCACGTTCTCCAGCAACTCGGCCATTTCGCGGATGGGGGTGCGCGCGGCGGGGTCGATCGTGAGGCCGAGCTTCGCGCCAAGCCGCACCGCCCGCAGCATGCGCACCGGGTCCTCGCGATAGCGCGCCCGCGGATCGCCGATCATGCGCAGCGTCTTTTGCCGGATGTCGGCAACCCCATGGTGATAATCGATGATGGTTTCGGTGCCCGGGTCGTAGTAGAGCGCATTGACGGTGAAATCGCGGCGGGTCGCGTCTTCGGCCTGGGAGCCGAAGACGTTGTCGCGCAACACCCGCCCGTGCTCGTCGGTTTCGGCCGACTCGACGTCATGGCTGGCGCGAAAGGTCGAAACTTCGATCGTTTCGCGGCCGCTCATCACATGAACGATCTTGAAGCGCCTGCCAATGATGCGCGAGCGGCGGAACAAGTCGCGCACCTGCTCGGGGGTGGCGCTGGTGGCGACGTCGTAGTCCTTGGGCGGCTGGCCGATCAGCAGGTCGCGCACCGCCCCCCCGACGACGAACGCCTTGTGTCCGTGCTCCTGCAATACGTTGCAGACCTTGGATGCGACCGGGGAGATCTGCTCGCGACGAATTCCGTGCTGATCGACGGGAATGACGGCAGGTTCGAGCTTGTTGTCGGCGTCGGGGCGCCGAAATACCCTGCGGAGCAGTTTGCGGATCATTGACCTTGGATTACGAATCGATATGGCGATGCGCGCAATCATAACTGATGCGCGATTGGGGCCATAGCGCGAACATTGGCGCCGAACCGGGCACGCGGCTTGAGCGGCGCGTGCCGGCGTTCTAAACTCCACGTGTGGCGCCGCGGGGGTATGCGCAGCGGTGATCGTTCATTCGGCGGTTTGGCGGAGCGTGTCGACGTGATGAGTTTGTATGCCGCGGTGAGGCGGTCCGGCATGGCCGGACTGGGGGCGCTGACCTTGTTGAGCGCCGGGTGCGCGACGATTCCCGAGGAGCAGTGCGCGAGCGTCGATTGGCACCGGCTCGGAGTGGAGGATGGCCGCGCCGGATTCTCCGCGGCGCGCATCGTCCGTCATCGCGAGGCCTGCGCGGGCGTGGGCGTGGTGCCGGATGTGGCCGCCTGGGAGGCGGGGCGCTCCCTCGGGCTGGCCGACTACTGCGTGCTGGGCAATGCGATCGAGAACGGCCTGGCCCGCAACGCGTACGAAGGTGTTTGCGCCGACGCGCGCTTCGGGCGGGCATACGATGCGGCGCGCCGCTTGGGCGAGGCCCGTTTCGACATCGAACGGGTCGACGACGAACTCGCCTGGCGGGAGCGCGAGCTCGCCACCGACCGCAAGCTGAGCGACAAGCGCCGCGCCGAGTTGCGCGCCGAAATCCGCAACCTCGAACGCCAGCGCGACCGCGCGCGTGATGACCGGCGCGATGCGGAAATCAATCTCGACCGGGTGCGCCTCGAACTCGGTATCTGAAGCCGGGCGGATTCAGCGCAAGGACAAGACCGGCCAGCCTTGCGACAGCGCATGCTGGCGCAGGCGTTCATCCGGGTCGACCGCCACCGGATCGCTCACGCGGGCGAGCAAGGGCAGGTCGTTGTGCGAGTCGCTATAGAACCATGTCCGCTCGAAACTGCCCATGTGCAGGCCGATGCTCTCGAGCCAGCCGTCCAGCCGCTCGATCTTGCCCGCCTTGAATGAAGGCACGCCCCGCGACTTGCCGGTGAAGCGGTCACCCTCCTGGGCGGCGATCGTGGCGATCAGGTGTTGAATGCCGAATTCGCGCGCGATCGGCCCGGTCACGAACGAATTGGTCGCGGTGACGATCGCGACGATCGCGCCGCGCGCGCGATGGTGATCGACCAGCTCGCGCGCCGCGGTCGTGATTCGTGGTCGGATCGAGGCGTGCATGAATTCGCGATGCCAGGCTTCGAGCTCGGTGCGCGGGTGGCGGGCGAGCGGCATGAGCTGAAAGTCGAGAAACTCGAAAATGTCCAGGGTGCCGTCCTTGTACTGTTCGTAAAAGCGCACGTTGCGCGCTTCCTGAACTTCCTGGTCCAGCACGCCCTTGCCGATCAGGAATTGCGCCCACTCGAAATCCGAGTCGCCGTTGAGCAAAGTGTTGTCGAGGTCGAAGAGAACGAGATCCACGCGTGTTCCTTTAAATGAATGGGTGTTCAAGAAGACGGCCGCAGCCGCGCTGGCGGCCGGCCTTGCTGATCAGAGTGATAGCCCTGTCTGCATCAGGGTGCGCAGCAGGGGCAGGGTGATCGGACGCTTGTGTTCCAGCGATGCACGGTCGAGGGCGTCGATCAGGCCGACGAGGCTAGGCAGGTCGCGGCGGCCGTGGCGCAAGATGAAGGCGATGACTTCGTCACCCAGGCGCAGCCCCCGGCGTTCGGCGAGCATTGCCAGAATGGCGGTGCGCGATCTGTCGTCCAGTGGTCTGAGCTCGAAGATCAGGCCCTGGCCGATGCGGGTGCGGGTGTCTTCGCGCACGCCGAGGTCGCGCGGAGCACAGGGGCCCGCCAGCAGCAGTGTCTGATTCAGGTGCCGCGCGCGGTTGAAGGTGTTGAACAAGGCGACCTGGGCGTCGGGGCGCAAACGATCCACGTCGTCGAGCGCGATCAGCAACCCGGGGGTGTCGGGCAGCGTGGCGCCGATGGTCTCGGCGGCGAGATAGCATGCCGGCCGCCCGGCGGTCTGGCTGAGCGCGACCGAAGCCTGCAAGAGATGGCTGCGGCCGCTGGCCGCGTCGCCCCAGAGGTAGAGGGGGCCTTCGCCCCGGACGGCGAGGGCCAGTGCCTCGATCAGCGCGCCATTCTCGCCAGCCACGAAATTGCCGAAATCGGGGGGCGCGTCCAGATGGATGTCGAGGACCAGTTGCTCCATCATTCCTCGCGCTCGGCCGAGCGGGCTTCGCCCAGGTAGACCGAGCTCTTCAGCCACGCATCGCGCACTTCGCGCAGCCCGACCAGGATCGCGGCGCTCGCGGGCAAGGCGATCAGCATGCCGACGAAGCCGAACAACTGACCGAATGCCATCAGGGCGAAAATCACCGCGAGCGGGTGCAGGCCTATCCGCTCGCCGACGAGGTAGGGGGTGAGCACATAGCTTTCGAGTATCTGCCCCAGCCCGTAGACGATGCCGACGCCGATCAGCGGAGCCCAGCCTTCGGCCTGCAGCAGCGCGGCGAGGATCGCGAGCACCAGTCCGCCGCCGAAACCGACGAAGGGAATGAACGTGAGCAGGCCGGTGATCACGCCGACCGGCAGCGCGAACTTGAGGCCCGCGATCCACAGGCCGATGGCGTAGAACGCGGCCAGCAGCAGCATCACCGAAAGCTGTCCGCGCAGGAATTCCGACAGCACCGAATCGATGTCGCCGACGATGCGCGTGGTGCGTTGCAGCATGGGGCGGGGCAGGGTGTTGCGCAGCGTTTCGATGATGCGCGGCCATTCCTGCAGCAGGTAGAACATCACGATCGGCACCAGCACCAGACTCGCGACGAAGCCGATCAGCGCGAGACCGCCCTGTCCGGCGTGGCTGAGCAGTTTCGGGATCAGGTTGGTGGCCTCGTCGCGGTATCCGGCCGCCCAGCCCTTGAGCGAAGCGATGTCCAGTTGCACGGTCGTGCCGAAGCGCTCGTTGAGCGCCGGGATGATGTTGCTGTCGAGTCGGTCCATCAGGTCGGGCAGGCGGGCGATCAGGATCACCGCCTCGCGGTAGATCATCGGTGCGAGGATGAGCAGCAGCAACAGCAGTGCCAGCCCCATCGCGACGATGACCGAAAGCACCGCCAGCGCGCGCGGAATCCGGCGCGACACCATCCAGTTCACCATCGGGTCGCAGATGTAGGCGAAGACCGCCGCTATCGCGAACGGTGCCAGGATCGGCGACAGCATGTAGAACAGGCTGACCAGCGCCAAGCCCACCGCGATCCATACGGCGGTTTGAAGTCGATCGGAGCGGGAAGGGTTCATTTCAAGTAAAATCGCGAGTTGCGTCGGCAACGGGCCGGCAGACATCATTAATGTAACCACTCGGTGTTGCGCGCTCAAGCTTGCTTGGGTAAGCGTTTTTGGTCTGGTCGCAAGTGCGACGCCGATTGGCAAGCCTTAGGAACGATCTTGACCTCCCTGACTTATCGTGATGCCGGCGTGGATATCGACGCGGGCGACAATCTCGTGGAGCGCATCAAGCCGCTCGCGAAACGGACGCTGCGCCCCGAGGTGATGGGCGGTATCGGTGGCTTCGGTGCCTTGTTCGAGCTCACCGGCAAGTATCGCGAACCGGTGCTGGTGTCGGGCACCGATGGTGTGGGGACCAAGCTCAAGCTCGCGTTCCAGTTGAACCGCCATGATACCGTCGGCCAGGATCTGGTCGCGATGAGCGTAAACGACATTCTGGTGCAGGGGGCCGAACCCTTGTTCTTCCTCGACTATTTCGCCTGCGGCAAACTCGATGTCGATACGGCGGCCGACGTGGTCAAGGGCATCGCGACCGGATGCGAGCTTGCGGGCTGCGCGCTGATCGGGGGCGAAACGGCCGAGATGCCGGGCATGTACCCGGCCGGTGAATACGATCTGGCCGGGTTTGCGGTCGGGGCGGTCGAGAAATCCGAGATCATCGACGGCAGCACCATCGTGCCGGGTGACGTGGTGCTGGGTTTGGCCTCGAGTGGCGCGCATTCGAACGGCTATTCGCTGATTCGCAAGATCATCGAAGTGGCCAAGCCCGATCTGGACGCCGATCTCGACGGTCGGCCATTGCGCGACGTCGTGCTCGAACCGACGCGCATCTACGTCAAGCCCTTGCTGGCGTTGATGAAGTCGCGTGCGGGCCTGGTGAAGGGCATGGCCCACATCACCGGCGGCGGCATTACCGAAAACGTACCGCGAATCCTGGGCGAGCACCTCGCCGCCCGTATCGATGCCGGGAGCTGGCGCATGCCGGCGCTGTTCCAGTGGTTGCAGGCGGCGGGCAAGGTTGCCGACCAGGAGATGTATCGGGTGTTCAACTGCGGCATCGGCATGGTCGTGATCGTCGCCGAAGAGGACGCTGCCGGCGCCGTCGCGCAGCTCGAGCAGGCGGGCGAAACCGTCTTCACCATTGGCCGAATCGCGCGCCGCGCCGCCGGCGAGGCGCAGACGACCGTAGCCTAGCGGGTCGCGTGCAACTTATCGCCCGGTGGTCTGTCAGGAGCGCATGTAGGTGGTTTGTGCGGGTGGCGGCTGCGCGCGCTTGGCCTGTGATGACTGGATGTTGAGGCGCTGCCCCGAGGCGGCCCGCGAACGGACGAGGTAACGCGGATGCAATGCAGTTTTGCGGATGGGGGGCGCCTTGGCTAAGGCGGGCGTGATCGGGCTGAGTGTCGCCGGTCTCGTTGCGCTGGGTACCTACGCGTGGTGGACGCAGCAGCCAAGGTCCGAGCCGGTGCAGGTGGCGGTGCTGGATACGGCATCGGCACGACCGGAGGCGGTGGTCGAACTGGCCGAGGTGCTGGCCGAGGCCATGCCCGACGAACTCGGGGCGGTGGGTTCGCTGCGCTCGAACGAGTCGGTGATTCTTCGCCCCGAGGTGTCAGGACGGATCAGCCGGATCAGCTTCGAGGACGGGAGCCCGGTTGCGCGCGGAGCGGTGCTGATCGAGTTCGATGCCGCCGTGCAGCGGGCCGAGCTGCAGCAGGCTCAGGCCAATCTGTCACTGGCCGAATCCAACCATCGGCGTGTCGCGGATCTGTTCGAGCGCCGCTTCATCAGCCAGAGCGCCCGTGACGAGGCCGCCAGCCGCCAGGAGGTCGCGCGCGCGGCGGTGCAACTGGCGCAGGCCCAGCTCGCGCGGATGCGGATCGTCGCGCCTTTCGCCGGTACGGTCGGGATTCGCAACGTCAGCGTCGGCGACTATGTGAAAGATGGCGAAGAGCTGGTCAATCTCGAGGACGTGTCGGTACTGAAGCTCGATTTTCGTCTGCCCGAGATCCACCATGCGAGCCTGCGCGTCGGGCAGGCCGTTGAAGTGAGCAGCGATGCGCTGCCCGGCGTGACCATGGCGGCGACGATAGACGCGATCGACCCGCTGGTCGATACCCAGGGCCGGGCCGTGGTGTTGCGCGCTAGCTTGCCGAACGCCGGCAACCAGTTGCGACCCGGCATGTTCGCCCGGGTGCGCGTGACCCTGGACGAACGCCCGGCGGTCGCGGTGGTGCCCGAAGAGGCGCTGATGCCGGCGGCGGGCAATCGCATGTTCGTGTACCGGGTGGTGGATGGCGTGGCGCGCAGGGTCGAGGTTCGCACCGGCGCTCGGCGCGATACACGAGTCGAGATCGTCGAGGGTCTGCAACTGGGGGATGTGGTGGTGAGCGCCGGCCAGCTCAAGCTCCGTGACGGCGATGCGGTGCGCACCCGCACCGACGGCGATGGCGCGGTCGCGCCGGCGGCGTCGGCCCGGGCGGGATAGCGGGCCATGCGCATCTCGGAGATCTGCATTCGCCGTCCCGTTTTTGCGACGGTCTTGTCGCTGCTGTTGATCCTGATCGGCCTGATGTCGTACTCCCGCCTCACGGTGAGGGAGTATCCGAACATCGACGAACCGGTGGTCACGGTCGATACCGTGTACGCCGGGGCGAGTGCCGAGATCGTCGAATCGCAGGTCACCAAGCCCCTCGAGGACTCGCTGGCGGGGATTGAAGGTGTCGACGTGTTGTCGTCGATCAGCCGCCAGGAGCGCAGCCAGATCACTATTCGTTTTCGCATCGAACGCAGTGCCGACAGCGCCGCGGCCGATGTGCGCGACCGGGTCTCGCGTGTCCGGCGGCGTTTGCCCGACGATGTGGACGAGCCCGTGATTGCCAAGGTCGAGGCGGACGCCAGCCCGATCATCTGGCTGGCGTTTTCTTCGGAACGCCACTCCCCGCTCGAGATGAGCGACTTTGCCAACCGGGTGGTGAAGCCGCGCCTCCAGACGCTTCCGGGGGCCGCCGACGCGCGCGTGTTCGGCGAGCGCCGCTACTCGATGCGGGTGTGGCTCGATCGCGATCGGCTGGCTGCATTCGATCTGACCGTCCAGGACGTCGAGGAGGCGATCCGGCGACAGAACATCGAGCTGCCGGCGGGGCGGATCGAGAGCCAGTTGCGCGAGTTCGCGGTGGTCGCGCGCACCGACCTGGCCGATACCGAGGCGTTCGGTGCGGTGGTGGTGCGGCAGCCCTCGACCCCCGACGGCTATCCGGTGCGCATCCGGGATCTCGGCCGGGTCGAGGTCGGGGCGCAGAACGAGCGGGTTTCGGTGCGCTTCATGGGCAAGCCCGCGGTATCGATCGGCCTCATCAAGCAGGCGACCGCGAACCCGCTCGATCTCAAGCGGGGCCTGGTCGAAATGTTGCCGCGGCTCACCGAGGAACTGCCCGCAGGCATGTCGATGACGATCGCGAACGACACCACGGTGTTCATCGAACGTTCCATCGAGGCGGTGTTTTCGACCATCTGGGAAGCGGTGCTGCTGGTCGCGCTGGTGTGTCTGTTCTTCCTGCGCAGTTGGCGGGCGATGCTGGTGCCGCTGGTCACGATACCGGTGTCGTTGATCGGTGCCTTTGCGTTGATGTTCGCGCTGGGGTTTTCGATCAACACCCTCACCTTGCTCGCGCTGGTGCTCGCGATCGGTCTGGTCGTGGACGATGCGATCGTGGTGCTCGAGAACATCTATCGCCATATCGAAGACGGGATGGCGCCGCTTGCGGCGGCGTTTCGCGGCGCCAAGGAGATCGGTTTCGCGGTGGTCGCGATGACCATCACGCTCGCCGCCGTCTATGCGCCGGTCGCCTTCATGACCGGCCGCACCGGCAAGTTGTTTGGCGAATTCGCATTGACGCTCGCGGGGGCCGTGCTGGTTTCCGGCTTCGTCGCGCTGACGCTGTCGCCGATGATGTGTTCGCAACTCCTGCGCCATCAGCCCAAGCATGGCCGCGTATACAACGCGATCGAGGGCTTCCTGGGCGGGCTCACCCGTGGCTATCAGCGCGCGCTGGTCGCATCGTTGCGGGTGCGCTGGGTGGTGATGCTGGTGTTCGCGGCGGTGGCGGGCAGCTCGGTGTGGCTCTTCGCGCAACTCAAGTCCGAACTCGCGCCGGTGGAGGATCGTGGCCGAGTCATCGGCCTGTACAACGGGCCCGAGGGCGCCACGATGGATTACATGGCGCGCTATTCCCGCCAGATCGAGGACGTCTATGCCGATACCGCGGACGTCGATCGCTACCTCGTCATCACCGGCAATCCGACCCTGTCGCAGGGCATCTCGTTCGTGGGCCTGACCGACTGGGCCGAGCGGGACCGCGGCGCCGCCGCGATCGCCGCCGAGTTGCAGCCGCGGCTGAGTGCGATCCCGGGCGTGCAGGCGTTTCCGGTGATGCCGGCGGCGTTTGGCCAGAGCGCCCGCTCGCGCCCGGTCGCGTTCGTCATCACCTCTTCGGACAGTTACGAGGAGATGGCCCGCTACAGCGGCATGATCCTGGACGAGATGCGCGACAACCCGGGTTTCGTGTCGCCGGACAGCGATCTCAAGCTGACCATGCCGGAGCTCGCGGTCGAGGTCGATCGCGATCGCGCGGCCGACCTCGGCGTGCCGGTCGACGTGATCGGGCGCACCCTCGAGACCATGCTGGGTGGCCGCCAGGTCACACGCTACAAGCAGGAAGGCGAGCAGTATGACGTGATCGTGCAGATGGACGCCGGCAGCCGCACCGGCCCGCGCGACATCAGCGACATCTATGTGCGCGGCGCGAACGGGGCGATGGTGCCGCTGGCGAGTTTGCTGCGGGTGGATGAATCGGTGAGTCCGCGCGAGCTCAACCACTTCGGGCAGCGCCGCTCGGTGATCGTCACCGCCAATCTCGGGCCCGGTTATTCGATGGGCGAGGCGCTGGCCTGGCTCGATGCGACCGCGGCGCGCGTGCTGCCGCCCGGCTACGCGACCGACTACGAAGGGCAATCGCGCGAGTTTCGCAGCAGCTCGGCGAGCCTGATGCTCACGTTCGTGCTCGCGCTGGCTTTCATCTATCTGGTGCTGGCGGCGCAGTTCGAGAGTTTTCGCGATCCGTTCATCATCATGCTGACCGTGCCGCTGTCGATGACCGGCGCGCTCGGCGCGCTGTACCTGACCGGCGGAACGCTCAACGTCTATAGCCAGATCGGCCTGGTGACGCTGGTCGGGCTGATCACCAAGCACGGTATCCTGATCGTCGAGTTCGCGAACCAGCTGCGCGACCAGGGGGCCGCGATGCGCGAGGCGGTGGTGGAGGCGTCGGTGTTGCGGCTGCGCCCGATCCTGATGACGACCGGGGCGATGGTGCTCGGCGCGGTACCGCTGGCGCTTGCGACCGGCGCGGGCGCCGAGAGCCGCCAGCAGATCGGCTGGGTGATCGTCGGTGGCCTGCTGCTCGGCACCTTCTTCACCCTGTTCGTCGTTCCGACGGTTTATTCGCTGCTCGCGCGCCGTCACCGCACTGCCGCCCCCGATGCGCCGGTCGCCCCGCCGCCGGTCGAAGCCGGCCCGATCCTGAAATCATAGGAGACTCAAACATATGCCGATGTTCGTAGATGATTCACCACCGGGGCAATGCATCTTCTGCCGCCTGATCGCGGGCGAGATCCCGGCCGCGCGCGTGCATGAGGACGCGCTGACGATCGCGTTCATGGACATCGGCCAGGTCAACCCCGGGCATGTGCTGGTCGCGAGCAAGCGCCACGCGGCCAACCTGTTCGAACTCGACGGCGAAGAGGCGGCCGCGGTGATGCAGACGGCGCGGAAGGTGGCGCTGGCGGTGCGCGAGACGTTCGACCCGCCCGGGCTGACCCTGTTGCAGGCCAACGGCCGCGAGGGCGACCAGACCGTGTTTCATTTCCACATGCATGTCGTGCCGCGGCATGCGGACGATGGGATTGCGCTGTCCTGGCCGCGCAAGAATCCGCCCCCGGCACTGCTCGAAGACTATGCCGCCCGGTTGCGCGGGCGGATGCAGGTGCTGCGCGAAGCCTGATCAGCCTGTCGGCGGGTGCGCGTCGAGTCCGCGCAAGGCTGTGTCGCGTACCTGCGAAACCCACCCGGCGCCCAGGCAGTCGATCTCGACCAGTTCCGGCCAGCTTTCCCGGAACTGGCGTTGCCAGGTGATCTGGCGCTTGGCGAGCTGGCGGGTGGCGGCAATGCCCTTGAAACGCAGCGTGGCGAGATCGTCCAGGCCTTCGAGATGGTCCCATGCCTGGCGGTAGCCCACGCAGCGCATCGATGGCAGCTCGGCCGACAGGCGGTAAGTCTTGCGCAGTACTGCGAGTTCATCCACCAGGCCATGGGCCAGCATCAGGTCGAAGCGCGTCTCGATGCGCGCGTGCAGCACGCGCCGGTCCGATGGCGAGAGCGCGATCGGCACGAGCCGGTGGCGCGGCGCTTCGGTCGCGATCCGCGCGTGGCTCTCGGCGAGCGGCCGGCCGGTGAGCCGGACGATCTCGAGGGCGCGCTGGATGCGTTGGGCGTCGTTGGGGTTGAGGGCCGCTGCCGCGTCGGGGTCGAGCCGGGCGAGTTCGGCATGGCAGGCCGGCCAGCTCTCGCGTGCCGCCATGAGGTCGATTTCGGCGCGCAGAGCGGCATCGGCAGCGGGCAGGTCGGACAAGCCGTCGCGCAAGGCCTTGAAGTACAGCATCGTGCCGCCCACGAGCAGGGGAATCCGCCCGCGTGCCGAGATCTCATCCATCAGCGCCAGCGCGTCGGCGCGGAAGCGTGCCGCGGAGTAACGTTGTTCCGGACTCACGACGTCGATCAGGTGATGCGGGCATTGTGCCTGCTCGGCATGCGTCGGTTTGGCGGTGCCGATATCCATGTCGCGATAGACCAGGGCGGAGTCGACGCTGACGATCTCGACCGGCAGTGTTTGCGCCAGGGCAAGCGCGCAGTGGGTCTTGCCGCTGGCGGTCGGGCCGAGCAGCAGAAGGGCAGGCGGGGCGGAGGTGCGCGGGGTCGATGGCAAGCGGCGGTATCTCGTGTCGGAGGGTCGGGGGGTCGGGGGTAAACAGCCGCAGGGCGGGCGTATCAAAGTAGCAAAGCGATGCGCGACCGGGGCGGATGCCGCAGCTTACTTGCCACGCATGAAAAAACGATCGAGCTCGTTCATCGACAACTGCGTCCAGGTCGGGCGGCCGTGATTGCACTGGTCGGCGCGTTCGGTGGACTCCATGTCGCGCAGCAAGGCGTTCATTTCCGGAATGCTCAGCGACCGGTTCGCACGCACCGCGCCGTGGCAGGCCATGGTTGCCAGCAATTCATTGCGACGCGCCGTGACGACGTCGCTCGCGGGCACTTCGCCCAACTCTTCGAGAAGCTGCCGGACGAGATCGGCGACCGGCGCGTTGGCGAGCAGTGCCGGCACGCTGCGTACCGCGAGCTCAAGAGGTCCGGCCGGGGTGACGTCGAAGCCCATGCCCGCGAGCACCTCGGTGCATTCCTCGGCGACCGCCATCGAGCGCGGGTCGAGGCGCAGCACTGCTGGAATCAGCAGGCGCTGGGTCGATGGCGTGCCGTCGACGACGGTCTTGAGCTTTTCGTAGAGGATGCGCTCGTGCGCGGCATGCATGTCGACCAGTACGAGTCCGGCATGATTCTGCGCGAGGATGTACACACCGTGCAACTGGGCCAGCGCGTAACCCAGCGGGGCGCTCTCCGCCGCCGCGTCCGCGCCGGATTCGGGCGGCTGGCTCGCAGTATGCTGCGCCGCTCCATTCGGTGCTCCGGCCGCCGCAACGAAATCCAGATAAGGGCGGCTGGCCGGCTCCATCGCCTGCGGCCCCGGCCCGTAGTGGCGCAAGGGTGGTTGGTAGCTCATGGCGGTTCGCAGCGGCGGCTGGCCGGGCGTCGCCTGCGCCTCATCGGCGTGGGTTGGCGTTGCCGATGAACCTTGTCCGGCTGCCGAGGCCGCACCGGAGGCGGCCAGGGTGCGCGAGACCGCATGAAACACGAACTGGTGGATCGCACGTGCGTCGCGAAAGCGCACCTCGATCTTGGCCGGATGGACATTCACATCGACGCCCGCCGGGTCGAGCTCCAGGAACAGCACATAGGCCGGATGGCGGTTGCCGTGCAGGATGTCCTGATACGCTTGGCGGAGTGCGTGGGTCAACAGCTTGTCACGGACGAAGCGCCCATTGACGAAGAAATACTGGGCGTCGCGGCTGGCGCGCGAATACGCGGGCAAGGAGGCGAGTCCACTAAGGCGCAGAACGCCGGCGTCGGCATCCACCACGCGGGCGTTGGCGAGAAAATCGTCTCCCATAAGCGCGCCGGTGCGGTGCTGCGCCTCGGCCGGGGGCAGGCGATGCACGACCCGGCCGTTGTGGCTCAACTGCAGCGCGATATCCGGCCGTGCCAGCGCCACCCGCCGGAACACCTCGTCGCAGTGCGCGAACTCGGTGCCCTCGCTCTTCAGGAACTTGCGCCGGGCGGGGGTGTTGAAGTAAAGCTCGGCGACGTCGACGACGGTGCCGCCATTGAGCGCCGCGGGCGACAGGGCGAGGTCGCCGCCGTCGACACACCAAGCATGCGCCTGGCCCTCGGCGCGGCTGGTGATGCGGGTGCGTGCGACCGCCGCGATCGCCGCGAGCGCCTCGCCCCTGAAACCCATGGTGCCGACGCGTTCGAGATCCTCCAGCGTGGCGATCTTGCTGGTCGCGTGGCGGGCCAGGGCGCGCGGCAGGTCGTCGCGCTCGATGCCGCAGCCATCGTCGGCCACTCTGATCCGGCGCACGCCGCCTTGCTCGAGCTGTACTTCGATCGCGCGCGCGCCGGCGTCGAGCGCGTTCTCGAGCACTTCCTTGAGTACCGATGCCGGCCGTTCCACGACCTCGCCGGCTGCGATCTGGTTGATCAGGAGATCAGAGAGGGGTTTGATGACCGGCATGGCGGATTTGCGCTGGAGACGAACCCGGCATTATACGGCGTGGGCGGACGTGGTCCCGCGATCGGCGCGGCTCAAACCCGCCGCGATCCGGTATCATCGCGGCTCCAGTCACGCACCGGCGCGCGTGAAGGTTGCACGGTCGCAACCCGCAGCTCGCGCCCCGGGTACGCATCCAGACCCCATGAAGTCGATCGTCATTCTCATCTCGGGCCGTGGCAGCAACATGGAATCCATCGTTGCCGCCGACATCCACGGCGCACACATTGCGGCAGTCATCAGCAACCGGCCGGAAGCGGCGGGCTTGCAGTTCGCGGCGGGACGCGGCATCGCGACCGCGGTGGTCGACCACAAGCGGTTCGGCGAACGGGGGCAGTTCGATCAGGCCTTGCTGTGCGAGATCGAGCGCCATAAACCCGACCTGGTCGTGCTGGCGGGGTTCATGCGGGTCTTGGGTGATGAGATCGTTCGCCATTTCGAAGGGCGGCTGCTCAACATCCATCCGTCGCTGCTGCCGGCCTTCACCGGCTTGCATACCCACCGGCGCGTGCTCGAAAGCGGTGTGCGCGTGCACGGGGCGACGGTACATTTCGTGACGCCGGCGCTCGATTGCGGTCCCATCGTCGCCCAAGCAGTGGTGCCGGTGCGGCCGGACGACGACGAGGCCACGCTGGCGCGACGGGTGCTGGCGGAGGAGCACCGGATCTATCCGCAGGCGGTCAAGTGGTTTGTCGAAGGGCGCCTGCGGGTCGGCGCGGACGGCCGTGTTTGCGTTGTGGGTGCGCAAATGCCGGCGGCGGCCTTGCACGCGCCTGAAATCGATGAAGAACCAGGAGGTCTCGATGCGAAGCGCTAAAGCCTGCCTTGCGCGGTTGGGGGGGGTATTCATGCTTGTGTTTGCGTTGATCGGCGGGCCGGCGCTGGCCGAACCGAGCGCAGCGGTGCGCGACTGGCCGAGCGCCGGGCGGCTCGCGTTCGACGTGATGCGTGGCGAGGACGGTCTCAAGCTCGGCGAGGCGCTGCACCGCTGGCGGCATGACGACGCACGCTACGAGATGACGCTGGCGCTCGAAACCACGGGGCTGGCCGGGCTGTTGTACAGTTTTCAGTATGTCCAGGAAAGCAAGGGGGCGATCGTCGATGGCATGCTCCAGCCGGAGCGCTTCGATGTCGCTCAGTCGGGCCGCAAGCCCGAGCAGGCGGATTTCGACTGGAAGGCGCGAACCGTCCGGGTCGTGCGCAAGGGCAAGGAAACCATCACCACGATTGGCCCCGGGGACCAGGATGTGCTGAGCGTGTGGCATCTGGCGGCGCTCGCGGCGGGGCGTACGCTGCCGGCCGAACTCTTGCTGGTCACGAACCGGCGCGCGACGCCGACCACGATCAGCGAAATCGGCACGGAGTCGGTGCGTGTTCCCGCTGGCAGCTTCGAGACGCGCAGGATCAGGGCACGCGCCAACACCGGCAAACTCACCATCGATCTGTGGGTTTCGCCGCAGCATCACGGCGTGCCGGTGCGCATCCTGTTGGTGGACGACAAGGGCCAGGTGCTCGACCTTCAGGCCCGGTCGATTGAATTTGACGCGTCGTGACCGGCCGCTTCGGCCGCAACACAATCTTTCGGGGCGCGACGCCTCGGCAGCAGGTAGCAGGCAATGAATGAAAAACGCAAGAGCAATCGCAAGTCGGGCGGCAAGGATGCGGGCGGGGCCGCGCATGCGGTGCTGAAGAGCGAGGCGCCGGTTTCGCGCAGCCTGCTGATCCAGGCCGCGCAGGTGATCGGGCTGGTGCTGCAGTTCGACCACCCGGCCGACGGCGTGCTGTCGCGGCATTTTCGTGACAACCGCGAACTGGGGCAGCGCGACCGGGGTTTCGTCGCCGAAACCGTTTACGGGATTCTGCGTCGCCTGCGCTGGCTGCGCCGCCTGGTGGGCGAGGATGCACGTCCGCGCGCAATGCTGCTGGGCTGGCTGGCGCGTGGCGAGGGATGGCCGATGCGCCACTTCGAGGGCCTGGTTTCCCCGGCCGAGCTGAGCTGGATCGAGGAAATCAAGGCCAGGGTACTCGACGATGGTTCGCTGGCCGAGCGCGCCGACTTGCCGGACTGGCTGGTCGAGCGTTTGTTGCCGGTGCATGGTGAGGCGGGTTTGCTCGAGCTTGCCCACAGTCTCAACCGCGGTGCGCCGCTGGATCTGCGCGCCAACCTGATGAAGACCGGTCGCGACGAGTTGCTGCAGGCGTTGCGTGATTCGGGGGTCGAGGCCGCGGCGTGCACCTACTCGCCGTGCGGTGTTCGGCTGGCGGGCAAGCCGGCCCTGCAAAAGCATCCACTGTTCCTGTCGGGCAATTTCGAAGTGCAGGACGAGGGCAGCCAGTTGCTTGGCTTCCTGGTGCAGCCGCGGCGCGGTGAACTGGTGGTGGACTTTTGTGCGGGTGCGGGAGGCAAGACGCTGCAACTGGGCGCCATGATGCGCTCCACCGGGCGGCTGTACGCCTTCGATGTCTCGGACAAGCGGCTCGCCAAGCTCAAGCCGCGCTTTGCGCGCGCCGGGTTGTCGAACGTGCATCCGGTGCTGATCGCGCATGAACGCGACGCGAAGGTCAAGAAGCTTGCAGGCAAGGCCGACCGCGTGCTGGTCGACGCGCCTTGCAGCGGCCTGGGTACCTTGCGGCGCAATCCGGATCTCAAATGGCGCCAGACGCCGGCCGGCATAGCCGAGATGCTCGGCAAGCAGTTCGACATTCTCGAGTCGGCGGCCCGGTTGGTGCGGCCGGGTGGGCGCCTGGTGTATGCCACCTGCAGTTTGCTGGCGGAGGAGAACGATGGCATCGTCGATCGTTTTCTGGGCCAGCATCCCGAGTTCGTGCAACTCGACGCGTCGGTACTGCTCGCGCACCAGGACATTCCCGTCGCCACCGGCGCGCGCTTGCGCCTGCTGCCGTCGGTGCACAACACCGATGGTTTCTTTGCGGCCGTGCTGGAGCGTATCCGCGACGATGGGTGACGCCGTGTCCGGGTGCATGCGGGTGTTCGTCGCGGCACTTGCTGCGGTCTTGTCGGTATCGGGTGCGGCTGCGGCAGTCAGTTTTCCGGCGACCGGACGTGTCGAGGTTGCGTTCTCGCCGCGCGACGATCCGCAGGCATTGCTGGTGCGGGTGATCGGCGCGGCAACGAGATCCATCCACGTCCAGGCCTATGTGTTCACCAGTCAGCCGATCGCCGATGCCTTGATCGCGGCGCACAGGCGCGGGGTGAAGGTCGAAGTGCTTGCCGATGCGGGCATGAACCGGCGCGGCACCGGCAAGGCGTTGCCCAAACTCCTGGAGGCTGGCGTACCCCTCGCTTTCGAAACGCGCTATGCGGCCGCGCACAACAAGGTCGTCATCGTCGATGCGCAGGGGCCGGGTTGCGCGGTCGTGACCGGGTCGTACAATTTCACCTGGTCGGCGCGCAATCGCAATGCGGAGAACATGGTCGTGCACCATGACAACTGCGCGCTTGCCCGCCATTTTCTCGACAACTGGCGGACGCATCGCAAGGATGCCGAGCTCGTGAAACGACTGCCCGGACGGCCTTGAGCCTTCCCGCAGTGGCATGGCGAGCGTCGATTGTGCTCGCGCGCTCCCCGGTTGGCGTAAAATCGGCGCTCTTTCTGTCAACGGAAACATCGACTAATGTTCAATGGCTTCATAGACCTGCCCTGGTGGGGCTACATCGTGGTGACGCTTGCGCTCACGCATGTCACGATCGCTTCGGTCACGATCTTTCTGCACCGTCATCAGGCGCATCGGGCGCTCGAACTGCACCCGCTGCCGAGTCATTTCTTCAGGTTCTGGCTTTGGCTGACAACCGGCATGGTGACCAAGGAATGGGCAGCCATCCATCGCAAGCACCATGCCAAATGCGAAACCGCGGACGATCCGCACAGCCCGCAGGTGCGCGGTATCCGCAAGGTGCTGCTCGAAGGGGCCGAGCTTTACCGGGCCGAGTCGAAGAATCCCGAGACACTCAGCCGCTATGGTCACGGTACGCCGGACGACTGGATCGAGCGCAACGTGTACAGGCACTCGGTGCTGGGCGTGTCGCTGATGCTGGTCATCGATCTCGCGCTGTTCGGTCCGATCGGTTTGACGATCTGGGCCGTTCAGATGGCCTGGATTCCGATCTGGGCAGCCGGGGTGATCAATGGTCTGGGGCACTACGTCGGATATCGCAATTACGATTGCGCCGATGCCTCGACCAATCTCGTTCCGTGGGGCATCCTGATCGGCGGCGAGGAGTTGCACAACAATCACCACAGCTTCGCCACTTCGGCCAAGCTGTCGTCCAAGTGGTATGAGTTCGACATCGGCTGGATGTACATCCGCATTCTCGAGATCCTGGGGCTCGCGAAGGCGCGCAAGACCATTCCCAAGCCGCGATTCGATGCACCCAAGAGCGTGCCCGATCTGGATACGCTGCAGGCGGTGATTACCCATCGCTACGATGTGATGACCCGCTACATGGGTTCGATCAAGCGGATGTGTAGCGAGGAGATCGACCGGATCGCGAGCGCGCACGCGGGCAAGTTCGATGTGCGCGCGTTGCGCCGCTGGGTGTTGTCGGGCGATGCGGATGGCTTGGCCGAGGCCGAACGCCAGCGACTCGAGGCGGTCGTGAAGGACAGCAGGCAGTTGTCCATGGCGGTGACCATGCGCGCCGAACTGACGGCCATCTGGGCCCGCTCCAACGCCAGCCGCGAACAGTTGCTGAAGCAACTGCAGGACTGGATCGCGCGTGCCGAGCAGAGTGGCGTCGAGCAGCTTCAGGAGTTCTCGGTCAGACTGCGCCGTTACGCCATCTGATGCCGATCGGAGCCTTGGCCGCCGTCCGCGTCAGTCCTGTGATACGCGTGATTTGCGGGAGCGATGCTTGGCGGCCTGCACCGGTGAAAGCAGGCGAATCGGCGCAGGCGGTGAAATGATGTCGCGCGGGCGGCGGTCCATTTCCGCCAGGCGCGTGCGGGCCATCGTGAGGCCGGCCGGCCGCTCCTTGCTCATGGCTTTCAGCAGATCGGCGACCCAGATCGGCAGATCGTCGCGCAGCCGATAGAAAGTCCATTGCTCTCTGCGGTGGTCGGCCACCAGTCCGAGTGTGCGCAGTTGCGCGAGGTGGCGTGAAACCTTTGGCTGGATTTCCTGGAGTGCGTGGGCCATTTCGCACACACACAATTCGCTTTCCGCGGCCAGGAGCAATACGATGCGCAGGCGCGTTTCATCCGAAAGCGATTTGAACAGCCTGATTGCAAAGGTTTCCATGCCGCGTATCCGGAATTTGCGGGTGTTTCAGCCGGGTGTCCGCACGGCGTCGGCCCAGCAATTGGGTGTTTCGTACAAGCGCACCCGCTCCAGGCTCAATTGGTTGCCGAAGTTGTCGCGATAGAGCGGTGCCAGGATATTGAAGGCGATGCTGGCGAGATTCTCGGCGGTGGGCACGCGATCGAGCACGACCGTCTTGTGGCCCGGCAGGCTTGCCAGGAATTCGGCCACCATCGTGTCGTTGCGATAAACCAGGAATGCGTGGTCCCACTGATCGACGAGGCGCGCCTTGGCGATCGATTTCACTTCGCCAAAGTCCATTACCATGCCGTTGTTGGCTTGGCCGGCAGCGTCGATCACCGCGCCGCCGAGGGTGATCTCGATGACATAGCGGTGTCCGTGCAGGTGGCGGCACTGGCTGGCATGGTCAGGAATTCGATGGCCTGCATCGAATTCCAGTCGTCGGGTAATGCGCATGAGTCTCGAATTCCGGTTTTTGGTGCCGTGGCGCAGGTTCAAGGCGATTGCGTGCCAATTCCCGCCAAGCCTCGAATTATAGCGGCCGACGGCGGCCGGACATGAAAATGGCCGACATTTCGGTGTCGGCCATTGATGTGATGTAGGTGCCCACGCCGAACTTCCCGGCGCTTCGATTGCTCACTTGCGTTTGGCCTTGGCTTCCTTTTTGAGCGATTTGAACAGTTCGGGGTTCGAGGCCTTGAGGAACTCGGCGACTTCCACATCTTCGCGCTTGACCTTGTTGATGTCGATCTGTTCGACGTGAACCAGCCGCAGCAGGGCCTGGACGGGACGTGGAATGTTACGGCCGCTTTCGTAGCGGGAACCGCCGCTCTGAGTGACGCCGATCTTCGACCAGAATTGCGACTGGTTCAGGCCCAGCTTGCGGCGAATCTCTCGAACATCTAGTTTTTCGGTGCCTTTCATGTTGGTTGCCTCGGATGTTTGTATGGGTTGAATACATTCGTATTTAAGCGACTCAATTCGGGATTACAGCGACCCTACGACTTAAGTCATACGATGAATCAAGTATAGATCACTACTCGAATCTCATACAATGCAAAATTTCACAGTGAATGGATAGTCGTTTTCAATACTCCATCGCTGGATATGGCGTTGTTCAGCACTGCAAAGTTCCTCGGGATTGGATAAAATCGCAGGTTTTATCCGTAAAGGCTTGGGTTCGAAGATGGCACTGATAGTTCAGAAGTATGGCGGCACTTCGGTTGGCAGCCCGGAGCGCATCAAGAACGTTGCAGAGCGCGTGGCAAGGTTTCGCGCGCAGGGCGATCAGGTGATCGTGGTGGTTTCGGCGATGAGCGGCGAGACCAATCGCCTGATCGCCCTGGCCAAGGAGATTGCGCAGAATCCGGACCCGCGCGAACTCGACGTCGTGTTATCGACTGGCGAGCAAGTCACGATCGGACTGTTGTGCATGGCGCTCAAGGAAGCCGGCGTCGATGCCAAGAGCTATACCGGCGGCCAGGTCAGGATCCTCACCGATTCGTCGCATACCAAGGCGCGCATCCTCGACATCGACGAAGCGCCGATCCGGCGCGACCTCGAAGCCGGCAATGTCGTCGTCGTCGCCGGTTTCCAGGGTGTAGACGAGCGGGGCAACATCACCACGCTCGGTCGTGGTGGTTCGGATACGACCGGCGTCGCGCTTGCCGCCGCACTCAAGGCCGACGAGTGCCAGATCTATACCGACGTGGACGGGGTGTATACGACCGATCCGCGGGTAGTGCCCGAGGCGCGCAAACTCGACACCATCACGTTCGAGGAAATGCTCGAACTCGCGAGCCTCGGTTCCAAGGTCTTGCAGATTCGCTCGGTCGAGTTTGCCGGCAAGTACAAGGTCAAGTTGCGTGTGCTGTCCAGTTTCGACGATCGGGGGCAGGGCACGCTCATCACTGTTGAGGAAGATCAGAACATGGAACAACCCGTCATCACCGGTATCGCCTTCAACCGCGATGAAGCCAAACTCGTCGTACTCGGGGTGCCCGACATTCCCGGCGTCGCCTACCAGATCATCGGACCGGTGGCCGATGCCAACCTCGATATCGACATGATCATCCAGAACGTCGGCAATGACGGCCTGACGGATTTTTCGTTCACTGTTGCGCGGGCCGATTGCGACAAGGCTTTGAAGGTACTCGAGACCGTGCGTGAGAAGATCGGAGCGCGTGCGCTCAAGAGCGACCGTACGATGGCGAAGGTATCGGTGGTCGGCGTGGGCATGCGCTCGCATCCGGGCGTGGCCTCCAAGATGTTCCGCACCCTGGCCGAAGAAGGCATCAACATCCAGATGATCTCGACGTCCGAAATCAAGATTTCGGTCGCGATCGAAGAGAAGTACCTCGAACTTGCCGTGCGTGTCCTGCACAAGGCATTCGGGCTCGAAGAAGGTGCCGCCAGCGTTTGACCGAATGCACCAGAGTCGCTATCATCGCGCCTCTGTTGTAAGGAGACGTGGCCGAGAGGTCGAAGGCACTCCCCTGCTAAGGGAGCAGACGGGCAAAACCTGTCTCAAGGGTTCGAATCCCTTCGTCTCCGCCAGTTTTATAAATAAGCCGATGATTTAAGTGGATTATTTATTTTGCGGCGCGATCAATATACATTTTGTCAACGTTTGGCGTTTTGAAGGAACGTGGTGCAGAAAGCGCCATCAGCCTTACGGGCACTGCGTCGGACGATCTTCGGTGTTCATGAGCCGGACTCCATTTAGAAGTATCCCACGGCTAAGTAGGGTGTCGAATAACTCGCAAAACCCGGCTGCATCGGTACGGCCTTCGTTTGAATCAGCCGATGACGTCCGGTGGCCGGCGGCCATCACAGGATCACCGCTTACGGCCCAACTGGGCCGCAATCGACCGCACCCCATCACCTAAAACGGTAAAGCCTTTCAGGGATTCTGCCAGCTACCATCCGGCACCCATCAGGAAGGCCGTCCGCTCACCGGGCGGGAGCGATTCGACCACTTCGCCAAATCAAAAAGGTAGTTTTCGAAAAGCTTGTGAAGCAATTCGGCTGCTTCCGCAGCAATGAGATGGGTCAGGCGCGCACGCTCGATTGCGCCGAGCTTGGCACCCGAACTACGCCACTTCAAATTCAGTTTGTTGCCTTCAGCGCAGTAATCGAACGGCGCCGATTCGAGCCGGGGGAAAAGGCGGCGAATCCAGTCGATGTCTTATCTCAATTGATGCCGCGCTGGATGGCTGCGTAGGGTGTGTTCACAATTGAGGTG
>DDUE01000072.1 GCA_002344625.1 Rhodocyclaceae bacterium UBA2346
CGGATCCCGGCCGGCGCCCAGACTCGCAGCCCGACGGCGGCCGAACGGGTCGCGGTGCAGTTGTTGCGCCATGCCCAGATGCTGCCGGCCGCGGTCATCGCGCCAGTTGCGGCCAAGCGCCGCGAGGCGGTGGCGGAACAGGTGTGCGACGGCCATATCCTTGCGGTCTCGACCATCGAGGCAACCGAGTTGTGCTCGGGGCGGCGCAACCGCCTGATTCGCGTCAGCGACGCACGCGTGCCGCTCGAACTGGCGGGCGACTGCAGGTTCGTGCTGTTTCGCGAATCCAGCGGTATTCACGAGCATATCGCGGTCGTGATCGGCGAGCCGGCCGACTGGCCGCAACCGGTGCCGGTGCGGCTGCATTCGTCCTGCCTCACCGGCGACGTGTTCGGCAGCCAGCGCTGCGACTGCGGCGAGCAACTGCAGCGCGGCATCGCCTCGATCAGCGCGCAGGGCGGCGGGGTCCTGCTGTACCTTTCGCAGGAAGGCCGCGGCATCGGCCTCGGTAACAAGTTCCGCGCCTACCGCCTGCAGGACGAAGGACTCGACACCATCGACGCCGACCAGGTGATCGGCTTCAGCAAGGACGAACGGGACTTCGGCATCGCGCACGAGATGCTCGAAGCACTCGGGGTGTCGCGCATCAACCTGCTGACCAACAATCCGGCCAAGATCAAGGCGTTGGTCGACGCCGGCATCGACGTCGCCGACCGCCAGCCGCTGTTCGGCCTGCTCACCGACCACAACCAGCGCTATCTCAGCACCAAGGCCGATCGCCACGGACACTGGCTGCACGAGTTGCTGAACGAGCAGGATGAACCCGTGATTGCGGTGGGGCCGACCCCCGGTCAGCGTTCGCGATCGTGACCGCCCGGGCCGCGCGAAGAATCGAAGCGGCTCAGATCGAAGGCCCGCGCTTCGCCGATGAGTCCGGCGAGCATCGCGGCGTAGTGCCGCACCAGCCGCTCGCCCAGTTCGGCGCTGGCGAGCAGCGCGTTGCCGACGGTGCCGGACGGATGCAGGTCTTCCGCCATCCAGGCGAAGCCCGCCTCGCCCTCCGGGCCCAGGTGCAATCCGCGTTCCGCCATGTCGTGCCCCAGGCCGCGAACATCGGCGCATGCGTCGGTGCGCACCTTGTGCGGTGCGAGATGCAGCATCATCGCGGTCTCGAGCGCCCCGCCGTGCAGCCCGTGGCGCAACTCCTCGGCCGGCAACGCGCCGGGCGGCGGCGGAAACCGGAAGTAGTTCGCCCGCACCACCAGCATCCGCCACTGCGCGCGCAGTTTGAGCGCAGCCAGATCGACCAGCGCCTTGTTGCCGCCATGGCTATTCACCAGCACCAGCCGCCGCAAGCCCGCGCGCGCGACACAATCGCCCAGTTCGACCAGCGTGGCGAGGGCGGTTTCGGGGCTGAGCCTGAGCGTGCCGCCGAAGTGGCGGTGCTCGAGACTGAGGCCCACGGCCAATGCGGGCAGTACCACCACCGGCACGTCGGAACTCACACGCGCGAGAGCCGCATCGACGAGCCCGAGCGCGATGTCGAGATCGGTCGACAACGGCAAGTGTTCGCCGTGCTGCTCGATCGCGGCCAGCGGCAGCACCGCGACGGCATCACGCGCCGCGAGCGCGGCGATGCCGTGTGGCGTCAGGTCCTGCCACCGGGTCGAAGTGAAAGAAGTCATCGGTTCGAGTTCCATGCCTGGGGGGGGCGCGCCGGACAGGCGCCGCGCACGTTGACGCATCCTACCCAAGGACGCGCGCCGTGGCGATGATGCGCTCGCGCTGGCAAGCGCTTGCCCGCGTGGTGTTGCCCGTGCTGCTGCTCAACACCCTGCTCACGATGGGCAATCGCTGGCCGGGCCTCGGCATCGTGGTCGATGCCCGGGTGTCGATCGAGCTGGTGCTGGGGGTGGTCGCGCTCGCCGCCTGGATCGCTCGCTACGGCGCCCCGTCGGCACGCATGCGCAACGGCGTCGCGGCAATCGCGAGCCTGTGGGTGATGCTGCGCTACATCGACATCAGCGTGCCGGCGCTGCTCGGGCGGCGGGTCAACGTTTACTGGGACACCCAGCATGTCTGGCAGCTTCTGCGCATGGCCGGCGCGGACGGGCAATGGGGCGCGCTGGCCGGCTGGCTGTCGGTTTGCGCGCTTTCACTGGTCATCCTGTTCGCGGGCGTGCGCATGCTGATCGGCATGCTCGGCTCCGGACTGGCCGCAACGCTGCCACGGCGCGGCACACTGGCCGTCGCCATCGCGACCACCGCGGCCTGGCTTGCCGCGCCTGGTCTCGGTGTCACGACCGACAGGTTCTTCGCCAGGCCGGTGAGCGGGACCCTCGTCGAGCAGGCGCGGATGCTGTCGGCGTCGATATCGAATCGCGCGAACGACGCGACGCTGGCGCCCGGTCCGGCGTTCGACGGCAACCTGGCGGTACTCGCCGGCGCGGACGTGCTGATCCTGTTTTCCGAAGCCTACGGCGCGATCACCTTCGACGCGCCCCACATCACCAGCGCGGTCGCGGCCTCGCGCACCGCCCTCGGCCAGGCGATCGCGGCAAGCGGCCGCATGGTGGTGTCGGCGCGCGTACGCTCGCCGACCTTTGGCGGCGCCTCGTGGCTCGCCCATGCAGCCCTGCTGACCGGCATCGACACCGCCAACCCCGATCACTACGCGGCACTGCTCACGACGCGCAGGCCGAGCCTGGTCAGCCATTTTTCCCGCCACGGCTATCGCACCGTCGCGTGGATGCCGGGCATTCAGCGGCCGTGGCCGGAGGGCAGCTTCTACCGTTTCGACCGCTACGCGGACCTCGGTTCGATCGGCTACGAAGGCCCTGCGTTCGGCTACTGGCAGGTGCCCGACCAGGCGGCGATGGCCTTGCTCGATGCGCAGGAACTGTCGCGGGGCGCACAGGCCGCACAACGGCCGCCGCGCCTGGTGGTCTTCCCGACGGTGACGACGCATGCGCCCTTTCGCCCGGTTCCCCCCTATGTCGACGACTGGGCGCGCGTCACGCGCCCGGACGGCTACACCCCGGCCGAGATCGCCGCCGCAATCGCCCGGCCGGGAGACTGGACGGCGCCCACGGCCGCCTACATCGAATCGCTGCGCTACAAGTTCGAATGGATCGCGCACTTCCTGCTGCAACGCGCGGACCCCGACCTGGTCATCATCCTGATCGGCGACCACCAGCCGATCGGTGCGGTGACCGGCCCGGGCGCACCGTGGGACGTGCCGGTACACGTGATCAGCAACAATCCGGTGCTCGGCGCGCGGCTCGAAGCCGCCGGCTTCGTGCGCGGCCTCGAACCACCCCGGACGGCGCTCGGCGCGATGCACGAGCTGACCACAACGCTCGCCGAGCAATTCTCGGCGCCGATCGACGATCCGCCGGCCGCCCCGGGGGCGCCGAACCTCATCGATGCAAGGTTCGAGCCCCCGGAGTGATGGCCTGCTTATTGCTTCAAAATCCGGCCGCCTCCACCGAGGCACCACTCAGGGGACCGACAAGATGAAAAGAATCCGCAGCATACTGGTTGCCAACCGCAGCGAGATTGCGATCCGGGTCTTTCGCGCCGCATCGGAACTGGGCATCCGCACCGTGGCGATCTTCTCGAACGAGGATCGCTTCGCGCTGCACCGCTTCAAGGCCGACGAGTCCTATCTCGTCGGCCCCGGCAAGAAGCCGATCCAGGCCTACCTCGACATCGACGACATCATCCGCATCGCCAAGGAAGCCGAAGTAGACGCGATTCATCCGGGGTACGGCTTCCTGTCCGAGAATCCGGACTTCGCGCAGGCGTGCTCAGACCACGGGATCGCCTTCATCGGCCCGCAGGCCGACGTGATGCGGCGCCTGGGCAACAAGGTGGCCGCGCGCGAACTGGCCGGCACCGCGGGCGTGGCGGTCGTACCCGCCACCCAGGCCCTGCCACGCGACGGCGCCACGGCCCACGCGATGGCCGCCGCGGTCGGATATCCGTTGATGCTCAAGGCCAGCTGGGGCGGCGGCGGGCGCGGTATGCGGGTGGTCGAAAACGCCGCGGAACTGGACAATGCCATCGAGGTCGCACGCCGCGAGTCGCTCGCGGCCTTCGGCAACGACGAGGTGTATCTGGAAAAACTGGTGCGCAACGCCCGCCATGTCGAAGTGCAGGTACTCGGCGACCGACACGGCCAGCTCGTGCATCTGTTCGAGCGCGACTGTTCGGTGCAGCGGCGCAATCAGAAAGTGGTCGAGCGCGCGCCGGCGCCCTATCTCGGCGACGCCGCGCGCACGGCCCTGTGCGAAGCCGCCCTGAAACTCTGCAAGGCAGCCGGCTATACCCATGCCGGCACGGTCGAATTCCTGATGGACGTCGACAGCGGCGCGTTCTATTTCATCGAAGTCAACCCCCGCATCCAGGTCGAGCATACGGTTACCGAACAGGTCACCGGCGTCGACGTGGTCAAGGCCCAGATCCGCATCACCGAGGGCGCGCGGATCGGCGATCCGGACGCATTCCTGCCGGCACAGGCCAGCATCCGGCTCAATGGCCACGCCCTGCAGTGCCGGATCACGACCGAAGATCCGGAAAACGGCTTCAATCCCGACTACGGCCGCATCACCGCCTATCGCAGCGCCGCCGGCTTCGGGCTGCGCCTCGATGGCGGCACCGCGTACACCGGCGCGGTGATCACGCCGTTCTACGATTCGCTGCTGGTCAAGGTCACCGCCTGGGGCCACAGCGCCGAAGAGGCGATCTCGCGCATGGGCCGGGGCCTGCGCGAGTTTCGCATTCGCGGGGTCTCGTCGAACCTGCAGTTTCTCGAAAACGTCATCACCCATCCGCGTTTCGCATCCGGCGACTTCACCACCCGCTTCATCGACACTACCCCGGATCTGTTCAAGTTTCAGAAGCGCCAGGACCGGGCGACCAAGATCCTGAAGTTCCTGGGTGAAGTCGCCGTCAACGGCAACCCCGAAATGAAGGGCCGCCAGGCGCCGATGCTGCCGCTGGCCCGCCCGGTGAAACCGCCGACCGATCTGAGCGTGCCGCCGCCACCGGGTTCGCGCGACCGCCTGAAAGCCCTCGGCCCGCAGGCATTCGCGGCATGGATGCTGGCGCAGGACAAAGTGCTGCTCACCGACACCACCCTGCGCGACGCGCACCAGTCGCTGTTCGCGACCCGCATGCGCACCCACGACATGCTCGAGATCGCGCCGCACTATGCACGCTTGATGCCCGGGCTGTTTTCGCTCGAATGCTGGGGCGGCGCGACCTTCGACGTGGCCTTGCGCTTCCTCAAGGAAGACCCGTGGGAACGGCTGCGGAAACTGCGCGCCGGCATTCCCAACATCCTGTTCCAGATGCTGCTGCGCGCGTCGAATGCGGTGGGCTACACCAACTATGCCGACAACGTGGTGCGCCATTTCGTGCATCAGGCGGCGCACGAGGGAATCGACGTGTTCCGGGTGTTCGATTCACTCAACTGGGTGAACAACATGCGCGTGGCGATGGATGCAGTGAACGAGTCGGGCGCCCTGTGCGAGGCCGCGATCTGCTACACCGGCGACATCTTCGACGCCGGCCGGCCCAAGTACGCGCTCAAGTACTACGTCGATCTCGCGCGGGAACTCGAGCGCGCCGGCGCGCACATCCTCGCCATCAAGGACATGGCCGGCGTGTGCAAGCCGCGGGCCGCCGCCGAACTCGTGCGGGTGCTCAAGCAGGAAACCGGTCTGCCGATTCATTTCCACACCCATGACACGTCGGGCATCGCCGCCGCGAGCGTGCTCGCCGCGATCGAGGCCGGCGTCGACGCGGTCGACGGCGCGCTCGACTCGATGAGCGGCCTCACGTCCCAGCCCAATCTCGGCTCGATCGCGGCGGCGCTCGGCGGCGCGGCGCGCGACCCCGGCCTCGACCTGGACGCGGCCCAGTCGCTTTCGCACTACTGGGAGGGGGTACGGCGCTTCTATGCGCCCTTCGAAGCCGACATCCGCGCGGGCACATCCGATGTGTACAAGCACGAAATGCCGGGCGGGCAATACACCAACCTGCGCGAGCAGGCGCGGGCAATGGGGCTGGAGCATCGCTGGCCGGAAGTTGCGCAGGCCTACGCGGACGTGAACCAACTGTTCGGCGACATCGTCAAGGTCAC
>DDUE01000055.1 GCA_002344625.1 Rhodocyclaceae bacterium UBA2346
CCCCGCCCCCCGCCGGGCGCGCCCCCCCCCCCGCCGATGACCGATGACGAGCGCGCCCGCAACCGCGAGCGCCTGCGCCAGATGATGCAAGACCTGACTGCCAAGATGACAAGGACACCGAAATGAGCACCCCCACCAACACCCCCCCCGCCGTGCCCGCCGGCTACATGCAAAACGCCGCCGGCCACCTGGTGCCCACCGACCAGGTGCGCGAGCAAGACCTGTTGCGCGACGAAGTGGCGCGCGACCTCGCCGAAGAGGCGCGCGTGCTCAATCGCGCCCTCACCGCCTTCAAGCGCCGCGCGCTCACCGACATTGCCGACCTGGTGCGCATCGCCGGCGAGCGTTACGACGTGAAGCTGGGCGGCACCAAGGGCAATGTGCAGATCTGCACCTATGACGGCCGCTACAAGATCGCTCGCCAGGTGGCCGAGCGCATCACATTCACCGAAGAGCTCGAGGCCGCCAAGGCGCTCATCAACGCCTGCATCGAGCGCTGGAGCCAGGGCGCGAACCCGCACATCCGCGCGCTGGTCGATCGCGCCTTCCGCACCGACAGCAAGGGCCAGATCAAAACCGCCGCGGTGCTCGAGCTCTTGCGCCTGGATATCGACGACGACGAGTGGCAAGGCGCCATGGAGGCGATCAAGGACAGCATCCAGGCCAACGGCACCGCCATCTATGTGCGGGTGTATGAGCGGGTGGGCGACTCGGACCAGTACCGCGCCATTCCGCTCGACCTGGCGGCGGTGGCGTGATGCGCGGCCCGCTCGATCTGCAAATGAACCGCGCCGGCAGCTGGCTGCATGTGTGCGGCTTCGACGGCCCCAAGCTCGACGCCGTCAAGAACGCCTGCGAAGAGTTGGTGCTGGCCACCGGCGGCAAGGTGAGCTTCAAGGTCACCACCATCGGCGGCGGCACCGTGGCCCTGCTCGACCCCAGGCGCGAGCCGGTCGGCTGGTCTGATCGCTAACCCAGGAGGCATCCATCATGGCCGCACTCGAATACCTCGCTGGCGCGCTGCATGCGCTGCTGCTGTGGTTGATGCCCCCGGAAGAGGAGTAAGAACATGAGAAGCGAATTTGCAGCCAACCTGTCGCTGAGCCCGAAGGCCGTTGGGGCCGAGCAGCGTACCGACTGGCCGATGCGCCAGTTTGTTGAAGACATGGTCGCGATCCTGCGCACCCACCCGGCCCATGCCCAGGTACAGGGCCTGATGCGCGATCGAGGTGTGCCGCTGGCCGTGCAGCGGCGTGTGTTGGCGGGGGCGTGAATATGAAAAACCCCTTCGTAAGATACGATATGTTCCATGGTTGGGTGGAGGCCACCAGCGTTGCCGACCGCCTGGAGATGGTCCGCAGGTTCGATGTGCCGGAGTGCGAAGCCGCGCTAGGTGTCGAAGGGTTGCAAGAGTCGGTTGCGATCGCGTTGCACAAGACGATGAGGCTTAAAAGGGAATGCGAGGAGGAGTTCACGCGCTATTTGATGCGAGGCAAATCGGACCAGGGGGGGGCGCAATGACCTCCGCACCCCGCATCGCCACCGTTGCCGCCCAGCACGCCCAGCTCATCAAGCAAGTGCACACCGGCAAGCGCGACCTCGGCCTCGATGACGAAACCTACCGCCTCACCCTGCAGCGCTTTGCCGCCGGCAAGACCAGCAGCAAGGATTGCTCGGTGGCTGAGTTGAAGGCGGTCATCGAGCACTGGCACGAATCCGGCTGGCCGCGGCCGGGGGGCAAGGGGCACAAGCCGCTTTCACCCCGTCAAAAAAAGCTGTGGGCGCTGTGGCAGGCGCTGGCCGATGCCGGCAAGGTGCGCGACCGGCGCATGCCGGCGCTGCTGGCATGGGTCGAGGGGCAGACCGACAACCAGGTGCAACGCCTGGAATTCTTGACCGCGGCGCAGGAATACACCCTGATCGAGTCGCTCAAGAAGTGGTTGGACCGCTGACATGAGCCGCCTCGCCCGTGCCACCGCCGACGAGCTCGCCCCGCTCACGGCGCTGCTCGACCCGGCCTACCCGGATGCGCTGGCGCGCATTGCCGAGTGCCTGTATCTGTCGCTGTGCGACCAGGCGCCGGGGGATGCCCAGGCGCACGCCCGGCTGGCGCTGGTGTTGTCCGAGGGGTTGCGGGCGGAGTTCGGCGGCGCACAGATCTACCTGCCCAAAGGCCAGGGCTTTGAACTCAGCGAGCGCGACCGCCAGATACTTGCCCGCTTCAACGGCCGCAACCTGCGCCAGCTGGCCCACGACTTCGGGGTGAGCGATCGCTACATCTACGACATCGTTGCGCGCAGGACGAAAGAAGAGATCGAGCGCCGCCAGGGCAAGCTGGAGCTTGATGAGGGCGGGCTGTGAAAACAGGCCTCAGGGCGCTACAGAGGCCCTGAGGCAGGTCGATGGCGGCGGGGCGGGGCGATTGGCAGCGGTAAAGCTTTATAAAGGTGAGCCTGCGCCGATCCTGACGGCCAGCGCCCTGCAATTTGACAGGAAATCCGTTCCGGACCATCATTCACCCGTCACGGCAACAACCGTGGCCGGGTTTGGCGATCCGGAATCCCTTGGCGCACAGCCGCGCCTCTCGCGGCTTTTTTGTGCGCAGCTCGTGCACGTTCCTTTATGGGCGGGCCGGGCGGGAGCCCTTCGGGGCTGCCGGTACCTTGGGGCCGGTTCGCCAACCCGCTCGGTTCCGCCCGCCCGTTTGGCGACGGGTGGCGGAAACTTAACCGCAACCCAAGGAGCAAGTCATGAGCAAAACCTCGCCCCAAGATGTGCCGTTCTCCGCGCGCATCGTCCTTACGCACTACTCCCTTACCCAGCTGCGGCGCACGCTCGGTGGTCTCGCAGCCATCGAGCAGCTGTTGCGCGTGCCTGTACCGGATGACGCCGGCGACGACAACGGCCAGCTCGCACACGTCTATCGCGATGACCTGTGCGAGTTGCTCGGCACGGTGTGCCAGCAGCTGCAGGACAAAACAGAATTTCTCATTGAACTGGCAGAAGCCAATCAACAGGAGGTGTTGCAGCAATGACCCGCATGAACATGATCCCCGCCGAGTTCCAGGGCGTGAAACTGGACATCATCGACCACCAGGGCAAGCGCTGGCTGACGGCCGAACAGATCGGTTTGGCACTGGGCTACAGTGATGTCAATGCCCGTGACGGCATCCGCAGGCTTTATGAGCGCCACGAGGATGAGTTCGCCAGCACCGACACAACCACGGTCAAGTTGACCGCGGTTGATGGCAAGCTCCGTGACATGCGCATCTTCGCCGACACAGGTTGTATCCTGCTCGGCATGTTCGCCAGTACGCAGCGTGCAAAGGCTTTTCGCCTGTGGGCAAAGGAGACGCTCGCCGGCCTGCCGCCCGCGCCCGTTGTCGCTCGCCCCGTGCCCCGCGCTACAGTGCGCGTGACCCGCGAAGTGGAGCGCCAGGTGCTCGAGCTGTTCGTTGACGGCTACTCGCAAACGGAAATGGCCGAAGCGCTGCGAATCTCCCGCTCGTCGGTGAATCTGCTGATTCACGGCAAGTACAGGTTTGCGCCTGGTCTGGGGGCATCGCAGTGCCCGCCTGATCTGATCTCTGAGGTGACCGCACGACATATGCAGATCGAGGCGGATCGCCTGGCGAGGGTTCAGGATAGTATTGCGCAGAAGTACCTCGCATCCGGTTGCAATCAGGATCTGGTCGATTCGCTGGAATACGTGGGCCAGTGCGCGCTCGACGGAACGCTCGTGCAGCTGGCCGACGACGGCAAGCTATCCTTGCGCAATAATTGAACCCCTTCATTTAGCCCCACCCCCACCCCGCGCGCAAAGTGCGGGGCATGCCTACCGCAACGCTCCCCGCTGACATTGAAGTTTTCCGCCCCGGTCGTCACATCGACGACCAGGGCGGCGTGCATGAGTTCTCGCCCGCCGACGTGGCCGACATTGCCGCGTCGTATGACCCGGCGCTGCACGAGGCACCGCTCACGGTCGGCCACCCCGAGCACGATCGGCCCGCCTATGGCTGGGTGCAGGGCGCGCGGGTGAATGAGGCCGGGCATCTGGCGATTGCATCGCGCGATGTCGAGCCGCAGTTTGCCGAGATGGTTGCCTCGCGCCGCTTTGCCAAGCGATCAGCTGCGTTCTACCCGCCCTCCCACCCCAAGAACCCCACGCCGGGCAAGTGGTATTTGCGCCATGTGGCGTTTTTGGGTGCGCAGCCGCCGGCCATTGCCGGGCTGAAAGAGATCCAGTTTGCCGACGACGCCGCCGGGCTCGTCTGTTTTTCCGAGGCCAGCAGCGAAGGCCAACCCACCCAGGAGCACAGAACAATGTCCGACCAAGAGAAGGCCGCCATCGCGCGTGCCGAGAAAGCCGAAGCCGAGGCCGCAGCCGCCCAGGCCGCAGCCAAGGCCGCAGAAGACCAGCTCGCGCAGTTTGCCGAGCAGCAGCGCACCGCCCGCCACGCCGGGTTTGTGGCGTTTGCCGAGCACCAGGTGCAGGCCGGAAAGCTCGCCCCGAAAGACCGCGACATGTGCGTGGCCACGCTCGAGGCCGTGGCCGATGCCGCCCCGGTGCAGTTTGCCGAAGGTGGCACCACCCGCAGCGTGAGCCCGGCCGCCTGGCTGCAGGGGCTGATTGCCGGCTCGCAACCGGTGGTGCAGTTCGGCGAGTTTGCGCCGGGCAGCGCCGGCCAGCGCCAGAGCGCGCCCAAGGACGATGCCGAGCTGGATGCGCGCGCAAAGGCCTATGCCCGTGACAACAAGGTGAGCTATGCCGAGGCCGTTGCGGCCGTGGTGAGCTTCACCGCCTGATAAGGACCGCCAATCATGATGACCCCCGCCGAAATCCGCCTGAAGCAAAACCCGGTGCTCACCAGCCTGCTGCTGGGCCTGGGGCAAGGCACCTATATTGGCGAGCGGCTGTTCCCGCGCTTGCCGCAAGCCTTGTCGAAGGTGATGCTCGCCCAGGTGGGCGACGAGCGCTTTCGCAAGTACAACCTGCGCCGCGCCCCGGGCACGGCCACCAAGCGGGTGAACATCAAGTACGACGGCAAGACCTACGAGGTGAAGCAGTACTCAGTGGAAGTGCCGATTCCGCGCGAGCTGATCCGCGAGTCGGAAGAGTCGCGCCGGTTGAACCTGAACGCCAACCTCGACATCAGCCGCATTGCCATGCTGACCGCGAACGACATTCTCGGCCTCGACTACGAGATCGAGTGCGCGGCCCTGGCCACCACCGCGGGCACCTACGCCGTGGGCAACGTGCTGGCCCTGGCGGGCGCCACAAAGTGGAGTGCGAGCACCGGCACGCCGGTGACCGACATCACCAACGCCAGCGAAGTCATTCGCAAGAAGATCGGCAAGCGCCCGAACACCCTCACGCTGAGTGCCGATGCCGCCGTGGCCCTGCGCCACAACGCCGAGGTGAAGACCTACCTGCCGAGTTCGCAAATGGGGCCTGCGACGATCGACCAGCTGCGCAGCATTCTGAACGTGGAAGAGATCCACGTTGGTGACGCCATCTGGATCGCCGACGACGACACCTCGGCCGACGTTTGGGGCAACAACGCGGTGCTGGCCTACGTGCCACGCATGATCGGCGCGACCGGTGACATCAGCCTGGCCGAGCCTGCCTTCGGCTTCACCAACGTGCTCGAGGGCCATCCCTTCGCCGAGCAGCCCTATTTTGAGAACAACCTCAAGAGCTGGGTCTACGGCGCGACCTATGAGCGCCAGGCGAACGTGGCCTACCCGGGCGCGGCCTTCCTGTTCCAGAACCCGAAGTGAGGCGGCCATGAGCATCACTGCGAAAGTCGCTGTGCAACTGCTGCGCGAGGACGCCCGGCTGGTGTTCGCGCCCGGCGAGCCGCTGCCCGAGCTGACCGCCGCGGAAGAGCGCGACCTGATTGCAGCCGGCGTACTGGAGTACCCGCCGACCGAGTTCTCATCCTCGTCCGAGCCGGAAGAGGCTCGGGCCGGGGCGGGGAACCCCGGCACTAGTGCATCGGCTGAGCCCGCGCTCGACACCAGCCCGGCCCGGCCGGATGAATCCGTCCCCGAGCTGGCGCGCGAAACCGAACCCGCGGCCGCTGCGGCCCGCAAACCCAGGAGTAAATGACCATGCGTCAATTCGACAAAACCCACGCCATCACCCTGGTGGCAGCGGTCGCCCTCGAGCAGTACCGATTCGTCTCGTACGCCGGCGGTGTGCCGGTGGCCTCGGGCGCCGGCGGCGCCACGGATGTGGCTGGTGTGACCGAGTTCGCCGCTGCGGCGGGCGAGGCGGTCAGCGCTGTGACTGGCTACAGCTACCTGGTCGAAACCGGCGCGGGCATCACCGCCGGCCAGTTTGTGAAGCCCGGGGCGAATGGTGTCGCGGTGGTGGGCTCGATCACCGACAACTGCGGCCGCGCGCTCACCACGGCCGCCTCGGGCGCGCTGTGTGAAGTGAAGCTGCAAAACCACGTGCACCCGTAAGCCATCATGTACGCAGAGCTATCCGACCTGGTGCGCGTCGCCACCCACGGCTGGGACGAACTTGCCCAGCGCGTGGTGCAGGATGCGCGCGTCGACGGGGCGCTGCTGCGTGCGTTGGCCGAAGGGGGCGATGTGTCGGCGTGGCCGACCGAGGTTGTGATCCTGGCCGAAGATGGCCTGGCCCGCATCATGGACGGCCTCGAGCGCGCCAGCCGCCATGCCGACACCTACATTACGCCCCGGCTGGGCGGCGTGCCCTTGTCGCCCGGGCTGATCGCCGCGAGCGATCTGCCGACCGTGGTCGCCACGATTGCCTGGCGGCGCCTCTATGGTGTGGCCGCCAGCGACGAGATCCGCAAGGCCACGGCCTGGGCTGACGACTATCTGCGCGACTTTGCCGCGGGCAGGGTGTCGCTCGGCGGCAACGATCCGCAGGGCGCCGACCCCGAAACCTACAGCGACTTTGCACCGCGCCAGATCACCGACGACGCGCTGAGAGGCTTCTGACATGCGGCTCGAGATCAAGCGCGGCGACACCCTCGATCTGCAATGCGCTTGCACGGTCGACGGGGTTGCGGTCGACCTGACCGGCTGGAGCGTGGCGTGCCAGTTGCGCGGCCCGGGGGGGGGGGGCGGGGATG
>DDUE01000012.1 GCA_002344625.1 Rhodocyclaceae bacterium UBA2346
GGCCGCGCGGCCGGCGGCAGGTTCGCGGGCACGGTGCGGTTGGCGAGCGCCTGGGCGCTGCTGGCGATCATCCTGTCGGGGTCGTCGAGACCGATGGCGGACAGGTTGGCGCAGGCGCTCAGCCCGAACGCGGTGCCGCCGAGCGCGGTCAGTAACAGCGGTTTCATGACGCTTGGCCCTCCGGCCGGCCGCGCCCGGGTCAGGACGCGGTCTTGGTTTCACCCGTTTCGATGCATGGACGGTAGTCCACGTTGAACGCGCGGGCAATGTGCACCATCACTGCGGCTTCGGCGATGCGGCGCTGGGCGAACTGCGGGCCTTCCTGCAGGGAGTGTGAAAAGTCCAGCGCAAATTCGCGTTCGCCATCCTCCACCACCAGGTTGAGCCCCGCGCGCGACGACGACACGGCGACGCTGATCGCCGCCGCGTGCGCGACCCGGCCGCGACGGCTCGACACGAAGTCGCCCGCGATCACGTCGAAACTGTCGCGCCCGCCCAAATGTATCCCGGCGCGCCGGAACACCGCGCCCAACCCCGCCTTGGTTTCGCCCACGCCCTGGTCGTCCTGGGTCCATGCGCCCGAGATCACCAGGTGATTCGGGTTGCGCGCATCGGCCTTGCCGCTGCGGGCGGCGACCGCGTTCACGCTGCGGGTGCCGAGTTTGTGGATCGCGGTGTGAATCCACCACTGGCCGCCGCTGCTGAGGCGGCGGCCGTCGAAGCGTTCCGGTACGGTCAGGTCTTCGATCGGATCGACGAACACGGTGAGTGCCGGTTTGCGGGTGCGCTCGATGCGTTCGCCCAGGCATGCCAGGCCCAGCGAATAGTCGGTGCTGACATCGCTGACCTGGCCGCGCAAGGCACTGGGTTGTCCCTGGGTCGGCAGGGTGGCGCAGCCGCCCACGAAGATGGCGGCAACGGCCGCTGCAAGATTGGATCTGATCGTCATGATCGCGCTCTCCCGAAATGTCGATGGCTGGGTCGGGCACGTGGTGCGACGACGGCCCTTGCGACCACAACGCGGCGCCGCACGAAATATTCCCGTGCCGCGCGATGGCGCGATCGAGGAAGGCGTGGAGGTGTAACGAAAGTGTAAGAGCAGGGGCAAAAAGGCCGCACCGGGAATAAGCCGCCGGCGCGGGCGTTATCGGAGTAACGGTGCCACCCAGCGCGGCCCGGAACGTGATTCCCGCCCCAACCCCCTGGAGAACGACATGCACTTCGAATTCGATCAATACCCGGTCATCGAATTGCTGGCACGCTTTGCGATCGACGTGCTGGCCATGATCATGCTGGTGTTCGGCATGTACTACCGGCGCTACCGCGACAAGGAACTCGTGACCGCGGCGGCGATGTTCAACATCTTCGCGTTCGCGGTGCTGACGATCCTGTCGTCGGTCGAGTTCAGCATTGCCGCCGGCTTCGGCTTGTTCGCGATCCTGGCGCTGTTCTCGTTGCGTTCCGAGCAGATCAGCAAGATCGAGATTACCTATTTCTTCGGCAGCGTGGCGATCGCGGTGATCTGCTCGGTGCTGGGGACCACGCTCGGCTTCGTGGCCGCGGTGGTAGCGCTGGTGCTGATCGCCGCGTGGATCATCGACCATCCGCGCATCTTGTGCTCGGCCGATGGGGTGAGGATCACGCTCGACAAGATCGATACCCATGCGCTGTCGAACCCCAACGCGATGTGCGCCGAGCTCTCGGGCCGTCTCGGGGTCGAGGTGATGTCCTACCAGATCACCGCGCTCGACTACATCAACGACATGGCCCGCATCAACGTCTTTTATCGCAAACGCTGAGGAGCCCGACAATGAACGCGACCGTAGACCCCCGCCGCTGGATCTACCAGCCCTTTGCCCCGATTTCGCTCGCGGCGCTCGACGCCAAGGCGGCGATGCTCGAGCGGCTCGACAACAAGTATGTGGTGCATGAAGCAGCCCTGCGCCAGGCGTTGCCGCAGCTCGTCGAGCACTTCGACGTGCTCGAGATCGGCGGCCGGCGGGCTTTCACCTACGATACCTGCTACTTCGACGATGCAGAGCGTCACTGCTATTTCGACCATCACCAGGGGCGGCGCAGGCGCTGCAAGGTGAGGGTGCGCAGGTACACCGACGCGCAATTGTGCTTCGTCGAGGTCAAGCTGAAGGACAGGCGCGGCATCACCGTCAAGAAGAGGCTCGACTACGCGGTCGACAAATACGGCATGCTCGACGCCGCCGCCCTGGCGCATGTCGACGCGTCGTATCGCGGCCTGTACGGCGAGCCCTTCGCCTACGCGCTGGGGCCGGTCATCGACATGCGTTATCGGAGAATCACCCTGGTCGCCCGCGATGGCGGCGAGCGCATGACCATCGACTGCGACCTGCGCTTCGACTCGCAGGGGCGGGCGCGCCGCATCGACGACAGCGCCCTGATCATCGAGACCAAGTCGGCCAACGGCAACGGAATCGCCGACCGCATCCTGCGCGCCCAGCATCAGCACCCGGTGCGCGGCTGCTCCAAGTACTGCTGCGGGATGGCTTCGTTGCAGGTGGTCGATCGTCACAACACGTTCCTGCCGGCGCTGCGCAAGCTCGACATCCTGCCGCAGCGCCACTGAGCGCGGCCGCTCACACCGTCACGATGTTCACGGCCTCGCCGAACACCGACTGCACCACCGGCACCAGATGCTCATGGTGGGTCATGAACAAGACCTGGGTGCGTTCCGAGAGCGCTGCCAGCGCCGCCAGCCCCGCCGCGGAGCGCCCGTCGTCCTAGTTGATGAACAAGTCGTCGGCCAGAAAAGGCAGGGCGTGGGCCTCGCCGACGGGCGTGTCCGGAGAGGGGG
>DDUE01000045.1:0-6725 GCA_002344625.1 Rhodocyclaceae bacterium UBA2346
ACGCGGGTCGCGGCTGGGCGCCCGGCCCCCGGGGCGGCTCCCGGCCGACGCCTGCGCGATCGCAAAAGTACCGGGCTCCGCGATCTGATCAAGCACATCGGCCAGGCTGGCGTCGCTGGCCTCGGTCTCGATGTCGATGCACCAGAGGTGTTCGCGCCCCTCCGGCGGTGCCACCCGCAGCACACGCCCGAGCCTGCCGAGATCCTCCAGGACATGTTCGACGACGATGTCGGCACCCGCCAGCGAGCGGCTCAGGGCGAAGCGGATCGAACGCGGTCCGCCGGTTTCGGGCCCCGTGACAGCATCGACCGCGACTTCCAGCCGGGCGATTATCGCCTCGATCCGATCGGCCTGCGGCGCCTGGCCGGACTCGAGGCCGGCGAGCGATTCGGCGAGCAGATCCAGCGCGGCACGACAGCACCCGAGCGTCGCCGCATCCGGACTGCTGGCGCGCGCCCGGAAGCGCTCCAGGCATGCCTCGACCGCGCGCGCCAGCGACGCCGGTTGATCGAAGCCCAGCGTCGCAGCCCCGCCAGCCACCCCGTGGACGCAACGATGGAGCTCGGCGAGCTGCGCGGCGCCCAGCGATGCATGTGCGCCGTCGGCTGCGATCGACCGGGCGGCAGCGAGAAGTTGCCTGCTTTCGTCGAAAAAGGTCTTATGAAAGGCCTGAAAATCGCGGGACATTTGCCGAGCGCCAGAAATCGCAACATGCGTGCCGGCTACACGCCGGGACTCGAGAGCTTGATCCGCGGTCCCCGCTGGAGGACCACGTAAGGCTCACCCGTTTATCGGCTGGAATGACGATTTCTTTAGTGCGAGGCTTGCGCCCGCGAGATCCGGGCCGGCGTCCCGACCCCGGGGGAAGCGCCGGCATGCCCGCCCGGCGCCCGGCCTATCGCCGCGGTTCGACCACGACGCCTTCGATGCGGCTGCGCAGGACACCTGGATCGACCGCTTGCCCTTGCACATCGACGCTGCCCTGATCCCCCCCTTGGGCGCGCACGGCCTCTTCGGTCTTCTTGTTCATCACGATAATGCTGATGCGGCGATTCGACGGTTCGAACGGGTCATCCTTGTTGAACGGAATCGTCTCCGCGAGACCGACCACCCGCGCGACCCTGCCAGGATCCAGTCCTCCGGCAATCAGTTCGCGCCGCGAGGCGTTCGCGCGATTGCTCGACAGCTCCCAGTTCGAAAAACCGCGCTCGCGCCCGGGAAATGGCGTCGCGTCGGTATGGCCGGACAGGCTCAGGCGATTCTCCACCTCGTTGAGGGCACGTCCGATCGAGCGCAGGATGTCGCGCGTATAGGGCTGCAAATCCGCGCTGGCGCTCGCGAACATCGGGCGGTTCTGCTCATCCACGATCTGGATCCGTAACCCTTCGGTCGTGATATCCATGAGGATCTGGTTCTTGAACGCGCGCAGCTTCGCATCCGCCTCGATGATCGCTTCGATGCGTCCCTTCAGATCCACCAAGCGCCCGCGCTCCCGAAGCTCCGCTTCGAACTGGGCCGCCTCGGACTGCGGCTGCGTCGCCGCTGCCAGGCTGATCGACCGCTCCGAGCTGACGTCGCCCCGCCTCACCTGCCCGACCGAGCGGGAAAGGTCCTCACCCCCCCCCAGGATCACGCTGGAGCTGTCGCCGGTGCCGGCGCCGCCCTGGAGCGCCAGTTTGAGCGGATTCTGGAAATGATCGGCGATGCCTTCGAGGTCGCCCTGGGCCGTCGAGCCGAGCAACCACATCAGCAGGAAGAAGGCCATCATCGCAGTCACGAAATCGGCATAGGCGATCTTCCAGGCCCCGCCATGCGCACCGCCGCCCCCCTTCTTGATGCGCTTGACGATGATTGGCTGCTGGGTATCGTCACTCATGACTCACCTCGACGGAACGCAATGCCCTCGGGCGCCGAGCCTCTTTCCACGCCTTACCCCTTGCGGCTCTTGATGTCGGCTTCGAGTTCGAGGAAGGTCGGACGCTCGGTCGAGTACAGCACCTTGCGGCCGAACTCGACGGCGACCTGGGGCGCATAACCGTTCATGCTCGCGAGCAGCACCACCTTGATGCATTGGAAGATCTTGCCGCTCTCCTCGGATTTCTGCTCGAGCTGGCTGGCGATCGGCTGCACGAAACCGTACGACAGCAGAATCCCCAGGAAGGTACCCACCAGCGCGCCGCCGATCATCTTGCCGAGCACGGCCGGCGGCTCGCCGACCGAGCCCATCACGTTCACGACGCCCATCACCGCGACCACGATCCCGAAGGCGGGCACGGCATCGCCGACCTTCGCCACGATGTGCGGCGCGAGATGCGCCTCCTGGTGATGGGTTTCGATTTCCATGTCCATCAGCGCTTCGATCTCGAAGGCATTCAGGTTGCCGCCGACCATCATGCGCAGATAGTCGGCCATGAATTCAACCGCATGGTGATCCGCGAGCACGCGCGGATACTTGCCGAAGACCGGGCTCGAGTCGGGATTCTCGATATCGGCCTCGATCGACATCAAGCCTTCCTTCCTGACCTTGGAAAGCAACTCGTACATGAGCGCAAGCACATCCATGTACAGCGCCTTGTCGTAAGCCGAGCCTTTGAGCGCGCCCGGAAGCGCTTTCATGACGGCCTTGATGGCCTTCGAACCATTCCCGGCGACGAAACCGCCGATCATCAACCCAAAGATCGCCACGTACTCCAGCGGCACCCACAGGGCGCCGAGACTCCCGTGAACGGCATAAGTGCCGATCGACGCGGCCAGCACAATCACATACCCGATCAGAAGAAACACCGGCAGTCCTCAATCAAATCCGCTCAGGCCAAAGGCCTTCGGAGCCCGGCCACCACGACCCGCGCCTTGCGCGCCCACGCCGGGCTCCGAGGCAAGAGTGTCTCACTATCGGGCCTTAACGTCACCTCGCCGCGCAACTTGAAAAAAAAGACCGTGCTGGACGGTCTTTTTTTCGTGTGGGACGCGGGGCGATCAGTTCAGCGCCCCCACCCGGGTCCGCGACTTGGCCACCGCCCTGGTGGTTTTTCCCTTGCCCGCGCGCGACGGCATGTTACACAAGCCGCAGACATACTCGTGCACGGGTTCGTACGCGTGCACCACGAACGCTCCGCCGCAGCGTGTGCAGCTTGCGACCTGCAGCAAGTCGGCGTCGAAGAACCTCACCAGGGTCCACGCCCGGGTCAGGCTGAGCACCGGCTCGATCACCTGAGCCTCGACATGATCCAGATAGAGGTGGTAGGCCTTCAGGATCGCGTCCAGCCCTTTCACTTCGGTACGCTGCTCGAAGAAACGGAAAAAGGCCATGAACAGGGACGCGTGTACATTCGGCTGCCAGGCCATGAACCAGTCGGTCGAGAACGGCAGCATGCCCTTCGGCGGCGACGAACCCCGGACCTCCTTGTAGATCTTGAGCAGCCGCTCGCGGCTGAGGCTGGTCTCCGCCTCGAGCATCTGCATTCTGGCGCCAAGACTCACCATCTCGGCCGCGAGCTGAATCTCTTCAGCCTCCCTCAGCAGGCTTTTGTTTTTCATTACTCCCTCCTTTGCGCAAACCGGTGGCCGGCTTGCCGGCAGCGATGATCGCCGCATGAAGACTCGCGCTGGCCGGGTCGCGGCCGTCACCTGCGAGCAGGCCGGCAACGACTGCGTCGTCAAAGCGGAATGCCGGCAGCAACATCTGGCACGACGCCATCTTGATCAGCCGCGGGCCCGAAAGCGCCACGATCAGGTCGGCGAGCTCGGCATCCACCCCCAACCTGAACATCGCGGTTTCGCGATCGTCGCGCAACATCTGTTGCGCCAGCATCAGAAAGCTGAGGTTCAGCTCCTTGATCTCAGATTGGAAATCCCGACGATTCATCCGAACATGCCAATTCAGAGGCGAATGCCCAGAAAGTTAAAGTACTTTGTAAAGAATTGCAATCACGGACGAAGCCGCATGTGGCGCGGAAATGACAGTTCGACCAGGCCCTCTGGACGTATATCGCCGTGGCTGCGCGCACAGGTCGCCGGCCGTTTCAGGTTTTGCGCCGCTGCATCGCGACCACCCGGTTGCGCCCCTGCTCCTTGGCGGCATACGCCCCCTCGTCGGCGAGCCGGATCAGCGCCTCGGCATCGCGAACATGGGAATCACGGGTCGCGACCCCGATGCTCACCGAAAGCTCGAGCTCCGCACTGCGCACGCTCAACCGGCGCGCCGCCACCGCGCGGCGCAGGCGTTCGGCGCAGATCAAGGCATCGTCGACCGTGGTATTGGGGCAGATCAGCATGAATTCGTCCCCCCCCACGCGGCATATGATCTCCTGGCGCCGCAACTGGGCCTTGAGCGCTTCGGCGGCGACCTTCAGCGCAGCATCGCCGACGGCGTGGCCATAACCGTCGTTGATCGACTTCAAACCGTCGAAGTCGACCACCATGCAACTGAGCGGACTGCCGTCACGCATGGACGCGATCCAGGCCTGGTCCAGGCGCTCGTCGGCGTAGCGGCGATTCTTGAAGCCGGTCAGGAAGTCCGTCACCGCCGCTTCCTTGAGGCGACGGTTGGTGACCGCGAGTTCGGCGGCGAAACGGCGCAGCTCTTCGCGCTCCTGCTTCAACTCGCGCTGCAGCCCAACCACCCGGATGCCGGAGCGCAGCCGCGCTCCGAGCAGGCGCTTCGAGAAGGGCGCAGCCGTCACATCGTCGGCGCCGGCATCGAATGCCGACAGCAACATGTCGACTTCCGCCTGCGGCGCGATTGCGAGCACGTAGATGGAACGTCCCACCCGGATCCGGCGCATGGACCGGATGAACTCCAGGTCCGCGGGCGTCGCCGTGGCGATCACGACCAGATTGGGCAGCACGTCCAGCGCCTTCTCCAGCCCCTGATTCGCATCGCCCGCCTCCACCGTCTCGAGCCCCAGCGCCCGCGCCACATCGACGGCCTTGCCGCGCTCACCGACCTCCGCATCGACGATCAGCGCGCGCAACGCATCCTGGGACGCCGGCGCGCGGCCCGGCTCCGCGGCGCCGAGTACCGGCCGGGCCGGCGCCGGCACCTCCACCGTGACTTCTTCCGGCCAGGTGGTCGGCGCTTCGCTCACCAGATCGTTTACCGAGAACCGCTCCGGCATATCCAGCTGGAGCAGCTTGCCCCAATCCAGCCACTGCGAAATGATCCGGTCGCAATCGACCAGCACGTCCGCCTGTTCGACCTCGGCTTCGAGCGCCTTTCCGAACACCACGTGCAGCAGGCCGGAACGTTTCTTGGCCGGACCCAGGCACATGTCCGCGAGCGCGCGCGCGAGCGCAAGCTGCAGCGCCAGCCGCTGCAGGCGCCCGCCCCGGGCCACGACATCCGCATCGACCCGCTCGAACTGGCCCGCGACCTCGACGAAAATCGGCGGCAGGCCCCAGTCACGCAGCATCGCCATGCCCAACTCGGTATGGGTCATCGCAAATACGTCGTGCTCGAGCGCCTGCAGGTCGACCTGCGGATCGCGCCCGGCCCGATCGATCACCTTCGAATAGTCCTCGGCATAGACCGTCGCCAGGGCCAGCTCGCCCACCCGCGTGAGGAGCCCCAGGCTGAACATCTCGTCGGCCGCGGCGATCCGCGTGCGTTGCGTCACCACCTGCATCGCCACGGCCAGCGCCAGCGAATACGACCAGAAGCGGTTGTAGTCGAACGACCTGCACATGCCGCTGCGATAGTTCGAAAGCAGCGAAAAACCCAGCGCCATGGTCCTGACCGCGGGCAGACCCAGAATCATCAACGCTTCGTTGGCCGACGACACCGACCGGCGGTTCATCGCGATCAGGCCGTTCGCAGCCTTGATGAGCCGGCCCACGAACGCCGGATCGCCGCTGACCACCCGCCCCAGTTCGGTTAGCGACACATCATGCTGGGCGGTCAGTTTGATGATGGCGAGCGCCACCCCACGCGGAGACGGCAACTCACCCGAGATCCTGAGCTGTTCGAACTTGTCAATGTCGAGCGGACGGGTCATCCATTGCCTCTGCTAGCGATTGTCTGACGCATCATACAGCCCGCCACGCCGATCACTGAAGCGCCTTTCGCGCCCCAACCGGAATCCGAGGCGGCCCCCCCCGGCGCGCCACAGAAAGACCCGGCATTTCCGCGACCGGCATGAAGCCGGTCGAAGCTGCGGTCCGCCGTTCAAGCCTCCGGCGTCAACAACGAAACACCGAGGCGCGCCCGGCGGATCAGCCACGGGCTGGGCCGGTAGCGCGGGTCACGGTAGAACGCATGCAGGCCATCCAGAATGCGCAGAATCGTCGCGGCACCGATCGCGTCACCCCACGCCAGCGGCCCCTTGGGATACCCGAGCCCAAGCGTTACCGCCCGATCGATGTCCTCGGGTGTCGCGATGCGTTGCTGGGCAATGTCGCAGGCGACGTTCACGATCGTCGCCAGCATGCGTTGCGCGACGAAACCCGGGCTGTCGTGCACGACGCTCACCGATGACGCCCCGGTTGCGAGGGCCGCCCAGATCGCATCCCGCGACGCGGCCCGCGTCACCGGAGTCGTCATCAGCGTCGCGTGAGCACCGCAGCACAGGGGGTCGATACCCAGCGTCACCGCCGGATCCAGGTCTTCCGCCAGGGCGGTGTCGGTCACGTCGGCCCCTACCGGAAACACGATGCACACCGATCCCGCCTGCGGGCGCTCCCTCGCGTCCACGCGCACCGCCGTACCCGCGAGGCGCGCGACCAGCCAG
>DDUE01000045.1:6954-7142 GCA_002344625.1 Rhodocyclaceae bacterium UBA2346
CCCGCGAGGCGCGCGACCAGCCAGGCGCGCGCCGCTTCGTGGCCCGCACTGATCCAGACGTTCGCCGCGGCGGCGGCCGGCACCGGCGGCGGCTCGGGCCATTGCTGGCGACCGTCGGGATACGCATAGAAGCCATGGCCGCTCTTGCGGCAGATCGGAAGAGCGGCGTGGAGGGGAAGAGGGGAGAT
>DDUE01000018.1 GCA_002344625.1 Rhodocyclaceae bacterium UBA2346
GGGTGAGGGCGTGGCGCCCGGGCGACGACGGGGGCGCCGACTACGCGCTCGTGTGGAAGCCGCCGGCCGAGGTGCTGCGCGCACGCGCCGGGCTCAAGGCGGTGTTCAACCTCGGTGCGGGGGTGGATGCGGTGCTGGCATTTCTCGCGCGCCATCCCGGCCTGCTGCCGCACGCGGTGAAGCTGATCCGGCTCGAAGATGCCGGCATGGCCACGCAGATGACGCATTACGTGGTGCATGCCGTCCTGCATCATTTCCGCCGCATCGATGCCTATGCCGACAGCCAGGCGCAGGCCCGGTGGGCGCCCTTGCCGCCGCGCGCGCTGCCGGCGTATGCGGTGGGGGTGCTGGGCGCCGGCACGCTGGGCGCCGCGGTAGCGCGGGCACTGGCCGGCTTGGGCTTTCGCGTGCGCGCCTGGAGCCGCAGCCCGAAGGCGCTCGCCGGCGTGACCAGCTTTGCCGGTGACGCGGCACTGGCGCCATTCGCCGATGGCTTGCACGCCCTGGTCAATCTTCTGCCGCACACGCCCGCAACCGAGGGCATTCTCGGCACGCCCTTGTTCGAGCGGCTTGCCCCGGGCGCCTGCCTGGTCAACGTCGCGCGCGGGGCGCACCTGGTCGAAGCCGACCTCATCGCGGCGCTGGCGTGCGGGCGGCTCGAATGCGCGGTGCTGGACGTGTTTCGCGAGGAACCCTTGCCGGCCGACCATCCGTTCTGGCGCCATCCGCGCATCCGGGTCACGCCGCACGTGTCCGCCGCGACCCTGATCGACGACGGTGTGGCGCAGATCGTCGCCAAGATCCGAGCGCTGGAGCGCGGCCAGCCGGTCAGCGGCGTGGTGAGCCTGGCGCGCGGCTACTAGCCGGCGTCCTGCGCAGCGGAGCGCTCAGGCGCCCGGGGGCGAGGCCGGTTCGGCTTCAGCCGGCTTGATCGGCAGGCAGACCCTGAACAGCGATCCCTTGCCGACCTCGCTTTCGACCTCGATGCGGCCGCGATGGCGCTGGACGATGCCGTACGAAAGCGACAAGCCGAGACCGGTCCCGGTGCCGATGCGCTTGGTGGTGAAGAACGGATCGAATATACGCGACAGGTTTTGCGCGGCGATGCCCTGGCCGGTGTCGGCAATCTCGATCCGGACCTCGCCATCATTGGTAGCGCAGCGGGTTCGGATCGTGATGGTGCCGCTCGTTTCGATGGCCTGGCCGGCATTGACCAGCAGATTCATGAAAACCTGATTCAACTGCGATGCGATGCACCAGATCTCGGGCAGGTCGCCGAAGTCCCGGACGAGTTCGCACTTGTACTTGAGCTCGTTGCGCACGATGTTGAGGGTCGATTCGATGCCGGCGTGGAGGTCGGCCCAGCCCCACTCCTGTTCGCTGCTATGCGAGAAGCTCTTCAGATCCCGGACGATCCGGCTCACGCGCGCGATGCCGTCGCGGGAGTCCGCCATCAATGGCTTGATATCGTCGCGGATGAAGTCGAAGTCGCACGCCGCCTTCAGCCGCGCGACCGCCGCCAGTCCCTCGGTCGGATCGCCCCGGGCCGCGGCGGCTCGGTCGTAGGCGTCGACGACGCGCATGATATCGGCCAGGTAGCGGTCGAGCGTGCCGAGGTTCGAGTTTACGAAGCCGATCGGGTTGTTCAGCTCATGTGCGACCCCTGCGGCCAACTGGCCGATCGAAGCCAGTTTCTCGGACTGCAGCAGCTGGTCGTGGGCTTCTTCGAGGCGCTTGTTGAGCGCGAGTTGGGTTTCGAGGTTGGCGGCGAGATCCTGCTCCTGGCGTCGGCGCTCGCTGATGTCGGTGAACATCCCGTCGTAAAACTCGACCGCGCCGCTCCGGTCGCGCTGCACCGTGGTGCGCCCCAATACCCACAGCTCACCGCCGTCGGCGGTCAACAAGCGGAACTCCTGGTCGTAGGCGTCGCGTCCGGCGGCGGTGAAGCGGGACACTTCGCCGATGACCCGGGCCAGATCGCCCGGGTGGACGATCTGGCTGAACGAGGGCTGGCCGCGCATCAGGTCGTCGACCCGGTAGCCCCAGCGCGCCACGTTGTCGGATACGTATACGACCGGCCATCCCGCCACCGCGCGCAGGCGACAGCACACCACCGGGCTGGCGCCCACGACCTGGTTGGCGATCTGCAGCGCTTCGTCCGAGCGCCGCTGGCGCAGGATGCGCCAGGTTTCGCTGGCGATCAGCTGGATGGTCTCGACATCGGTCTCGTCATAGGGCGCGTGTTTGTCGCCGACACCGGTCATGAGCCTGAGCCGGCCGTCGTCGACAACCGGAACGCCGATCAGGCGTTGCGGGCCGGATGGCCCGTCCGGCGTTTCCTGCCTGCCGGGCGCGCCTGCGCGCTCGTTGATCACGAGCGGTGCGCGGGTGCGGCCGGCCGCGGCCCATGGTCCGGCATCACCGACCGGGGTGGCACCGTCGGCAGGGGCGGCCGCCCATACGACCGGCTCGACCGCTTCGCCGTCGTCGTCGACGCAATGCAGGAACGCGACCGGGCTGTCGGTCATGCGCGCGATCAGGCCGAGCGCATGCTGCATGAAGGCACGCTCGCTCAGCCGCTTGCTGTGCCGCGGCAGTTCGAGCAGTGCCTCGGCGCGCCGCTTCTGCAGGTCGAGCAAGGCCTGGGCGTGGCGCCAGGCGGTGATGTTGGTGGCGACGCCGTCCCACAGAATGCTGCCGTCGTCGAGTCGGCGCGGGCGCGAGCGCACCAGCACCCAGCCCCAGCTACCGTCGGCGAGGCGTACCCGCAGCTCCATCGAGAAGTCGCGCAGCGTGAGCTGGCTCTCGAGCTGGCGCGCCCGCAGTTCGCCGGCCTGCGCCGGGTCGGTGTTTTCCATCATCAGCTCGGGGTTGGCGATCACGTCGTCCGGGTTCAGCCCCTGGATGCGGGTGAGCCCCGAGCTCAGGTAAACGAAGCGGCGCTGGCCGTCCGCACCGACGGTGCTCTGGTAAATGTAGCTGTCGGGCAGGTTGTCGCCCAGCAGGCGGATTCGCTCCTCGCTGGCATGCAGGGCCTGTTCGGTGGCCAGCCGGGCGGTGATGTCCTCGAACATCGCCAGATACGAATCGACCGCGCCGGCGCCGTCGCGCACGGCCTGCACGGTGACCCGCGCGTCGATGGTGCGGCCGTCGCCGCGGATGAAGCGCTTCGTCAGTGCGAAGTTGTCGAGCTCGCCGCGCTGCACCCGCTGGTAGCGGCTGTCGCTCGAGATCGCATCGTCGTCCGGATGCGCCAGGTCCCGGGCATGCATCGACAGCAGCCTGGGTTCGTCGTAGCCCATGATGTTGCACAGCGCCGGGTTCACGATCCGCCAAGCTCCGTCGGGGTTGACCACCGCCATGCCGACCGTGCTGCGTTCGAAGTAGATTCGCAGCCGGCTCTCGAGGTCGGATTCCCGCACCCGGACACGCGCGAGCAGGCCGCTGGCGACGGCCGAGCCGCCCAGCAGGGCGATCACGATGACCCACTGCAGCGGATGCACGTCTTGCTGCAGGGCCTGCAATTGAGCCGGGTTCAGGTGGTTGACGACGATCCAGCGGTAGTCCTGTCCCGCCGCCGCAGCGGGGCCCGCGCCAGCGTGCGGTTCCGGCCCGGTGCATACCCTGTCAATACTTCCAA